>JBAUKK010000103.1:0-24463 GCA_049577645.1 Candidatus Deferrimicrobiaceae bacterium | reverse complement strand
CGCAGCCCGTCTGATGTACGACTCGAAACGGCGGGGGCGGGGAGGAATCCTGGGCGAGCAGCTCTGATAACGGCCCGGGGTGTTCCCGTCGGTCTCCCCCGCCGTGTGGCACGGCTTCCGGGAGGTGTGCCTCCCATTCCCGGGGGGATTCACCCCACGGCATGAAAACGATCGGGGCACAATAGAAGTCGGAGGAAAGCCGAAACGGGCAAACGACTGTGGTTGGGAAATGGCACCGGAAAATGTGGATTCCGGGATCTTTCAGGGAAGGCCCGCGATGCCGAGTGAGAGCCTGTCCCGGCCAGGGAAGTTCCTCAAGGAGCAGTGGAAAAAAATGACGTTTTTTTCCGGAGATGTCCCCACGACCGAAGAGCTGGAGCTCCTCCATGAGAACAGGAAGAGGGTGGCGTTGGTCATCCGGGCCCGCTGGATCCTCCTGGCGATCCTTTCGATGTATGGATTGGTCGTCCACATCTTCTTCCTGCACGAAAGCGCCGATGTGGAGTCCCTGACGTACGTCCACCTGATCGCCCCTTTCGCCGCCGTCCTGTTCGTCGCCGCCTACAACGCGTTTTTCCAGTACAGCTACCAATGGTTCGTCCAGATCCGTTCGCTGAACCAGGTACAGCTTCTTTTCGACCTCCTTGTCGTGACGGTGATGGTCCACTACAGCGGAGGCGCGGTCTCCTGGTTCTGGACGACGTACATTGTCCTCACTCTCGAGGCCGCCCTGATCATGGACAAGAAGTCGGACACTTACGCGATCGCCCTCGGGAGCTCGATCGCCTTCGGGGGGCTTCTCACCTTCGAGTTCTACCGGATCATTCCATCGGTGACAATGCCCTTCGAGAACAACCTTCTCCAGCAAACCTACTCGTACGAGATGATCAAGTGGGCGTGGGTCTCCTTCACCAACCTCTGCGTGGCTTTTGTGGCGGCGTTCATGATGGAGACGGTCCGCCGCCGGGAAACCCGGCTGCGGGAGCTGGTGGTCCGGGACGCCCTGACGGGTCTGTACAACTGGCGCTACTTCATCTACCGGCTCCATTCGGAGATCCAGCGTGCGAAACGGTACGGGCGGACGCTCTCCCTGCTCATACTGGACGTGGACGACTTCAAGAAGTACAACGACGAGCATGGCCACCTCGCCGGGGACGCCCTGCTGCGGTCGCTTGCGGATATCCTGAAGGCCCACATCCGGCGAAGCGATGACAAGTTTTCCTACGAGGTGGACATCGCATGCCGGTATGGAGGGGAGGAGTTCGCGATCATCCTTCCCGAGTCCGTGTCCGCCCAGGGGATGATCGCCGCCGAGCGCCTCCGCCGCTGTGTCGAGAAGATTGGGGCCGTTTCCGTGGCCGAGCGGATCCGGAAGAAGATCGAGGAGGTCCACCATGGAAAGGTGCACATGACGGTGAGCATCGGCGTATCCTCCTATCCCGAACATGGCGTCGAGATCGACAGCCTGGTCCGGGCCGCCGACGACGCCATGTACCTCGCCAAACGAAAGGGAAAGAACCGCGTCGTCGTCGCGGGGGGGGATGCCCGGGTGGGAACACCGGCGGGAGCGCCCCATGGATAGGAAAACCGTCGAGCAGTTCCGTCTCGCTCTGTTCGGACGGATGGTGATGGGGGTGTCCCATGAGGTGGACAACCACCTGAGCGTCGTCCTCGGTTTCGCGGAACTTCTTCAGGTCATGGGGGCGGAAGAGAAGAAGGCGCTCGAAAGCGTGGGGAAGATCCTGTCGGCGGGGGAGAAGATCGCGGCGATCATCAAGCAGTTTTCCCACTACGTGCGGCCCCACGCGCCGGCCGCCGAGTCGTTTTCCTTTTTCACCGTTCTTTCGGAACTCGTTCTGTTCTCGCGGTACGACTTGGGTCGCGGCAACGTCACCCTTGTGATGCCCGCCACGGAAGGGACGGGGCGGATGCAGGGAGACAGCAGGGATTACGCGCTGGCTCTTCTCGCGGTACTTCTCAACGGAGCGGAGGCGATGGCAGGGAGAGGGGGAGCGCTGACCGTGGGCGCCGCCGTCCGGGAAGGATTCTGCCATGTCACCGTTGCGGACGGGGGGACGGGGATCCCCCGGGAGATCATGCCCCGGATATTCGAGGAGAGGTTCACCACCAAACCGGGATTCCTGCATTCGGGAATGGGGTTGCCCGTTGCCCGCCACATCGTTTCCGGGATGGGCGGGGACATTACCGTGGAGAACCTCACCGGCAAAGGATGCCTCGTCACCTTGCGGGTACCGGCCGCCTGACGGAGGGATGACTGGTGCCGAAGGGGGGATTTGAACCCCCACGTGGTTGCCCACACTAGACCCTGAATCTAGCGCGTCTGCCAGTTCCGCCACTTCGGCATCCGGGATGCGGGAGATAGAATTATAGCAAAGGTCGTTTCGCAGGACACGGGAAAGTTGCCACGCCGGTGAGATCCCGGGGGAGCGGAAAGGGGGAATACGGTTGCGGGACCGGTCGTTCTGGGAAACGTGGCTGCGTCGGAACGCGGGCGGCTTGCGCAACCGCATGTCCTCCATCCGGGACTGGTACCGCGCCGCGGGAGTCGCTAAGGGCGAGCGAAGAGGTTTCCGGGCGGCACTGAAAAGCCTCGAGGAGGGGAGAGGGCGGAAAAAAGGAGGGAAGTTCCCGCGCATTCCCGCAAGAGGGAATGCGGCGGCGTCCCGCGATATGCGTGGAGGCGAGGGGGGAAAGGGACGGAGGGAGGTCCAACGGGAAGGACGCCTGCGTATGACGAGAGAGGGAAGATCCATCGTCATCACGGATTCCCCCGGTGAGCCTGCGATCCGTATTCCCGGGGCCGCTCTCTCCGGCGCCCTGCCCAAGGACCGCGTGCTCGTCCGGCTGGAGAAACGCCGCGGGCGTGCTCCCTCTTCCGGGAAAATCATCCGTATCGTAGAACGGGGCATGAGGGAATTCGTCGGCCGGTACGCCACGGCCGGAAAACGCCCGCTCATCCGTTTCCGCGACCGTGAGGCGGATCTCCTTCTCCCCGCGGAGGTGCCGGTCGGCCTCGATCCCGCTCCGGGGGAACTCGTTCTGGCGGAAATCGCCGAATACCCGTCGGCGGGAAAGGAAGGGCGCGCGAGGATCGTGCGTCTCCTCGGAGAGAACCACTCGATGGAGACTCTGACCCTTGCCGTCACGTCGGCGAGGGGCCTGCCTGCGACCTTTTCCGAAGACGCCCTGGAGGAAGCGAGTAGCATCCCTCCGTCGGTCCGCTTCGCGGGAGGGAAAAAGAAGGGAAGCGAAGCGGATAGACTTGCGCGGGTCGACCAGCGAGGGATGCCGTTCGTCACGATCGACGGGGAGGACGCCAGGGATTTCGACGACGCGGTATGCCTCGTCCGCGAACGGGGGCGCGACCGCCTTCTCGTCGCCATCGCCGACGTTTCGCACTACGTCCCGGCGGGGGGACACATCGACCGGGACGCCTACGAACGGGGAACGAGCGTGTATTATCCCGACCGGTGCATCCCGATGCTGCCTCCGTCCCTCTCGGAGGGCGTGTGCAGCCTGAAGGCGGGGGCAAATCGGCTTACGATCACCGTGGAAATCCCCTTCAACGAACAGGGGAGACCGAAGCCGGCCTCCTTCTACCTCTCCATCATCCGGAGCAGGGCACGACTTACCTACGACGACGTGCATACCTTCCTCGACCGGAAGGGAGGAGGGAGGGGGCGGGAGAAAATCCGGGGGGAGATCGGGGAGATGCTCCGGCGAATGGAAACGGTCGCGGGACGACTGACGCTTGCCCGCGTCGGCCGGGGAGCACTCGACCTCGATCTCCCGGAGGCGAAGATCTTTGTGCGGGGCGGTCTCCCCCGGCAAGTGGCGGCGGTACCCCGATGGGAATCCCACCGGCTGATCGAGGAGTTCATGCTTCTGGCCAATACCGCGGTGGCCGAGTTCCTGTCCTCCCGGAACATGCCGTTCCTTTTCCGAATCCACGAGCAGCCTGCGGAAGACCGGATGGAGGAATTCGAGGAGGCCGCGGCGAGGATCCTCATGACCGTTCCGGCGACGAAGGGCCGGGATATCTCTTCGCGCCTGCAGGCGTGGGCCGCGGCGGCCCGCGGGGGGAAGTACGAGAGGCACATCAACATGCTTCTGCTCCGCAGTCTGATGCTTGCGCGATACGGTCCGGAGGCGATCGGGCATTTCGGGCTCGCCCTCCCCCTGTACACCCATTTCACTTCGCCGATCCGCCGCTATCCCGACCTCGTCCTCCACCGGGTACTCAAAGCGACACTGGGGGACCGGGAATACGCTCCTTATGTGAAGGAGGTCTCCGCATCCGGGAAGGAGATGGGCGCGCACCTGAGCGGCCGGGAGCGGAAGGCGATGGAGGCGGAACGCGATGTGGAGCAGCGTGCGAAAGCCCTGTATCTCTCCTCCCGGGCGGGAGAGACATTTACCGGGTTCATCACCTCCCTCACCGGATACGGATTCTACGTGGAACTGCAGGACTGCCTTGTGGAGGGGTTTGTTCCGATATCGACTCTGCGGGACGACGAATACCGCTATTCCGCTGACCGGGGGGAGTGGCAGGGCATCGTCCGGAAGCGAAGGCTATCCCCGGGGGACCGACTGGCCGTGCGATTGCGGCGGGCGGATGTCGACCGCGGGGAAATAGACTTCCTTTTCGTTGAAAAACTTCCGGATTCTCTCTAGAATAAGGGACGATTTGGAGGGACTATGGCCGCCAAGCTGCTGCTCGCCGAGGACAGCCTCACCATCCAGAAGGTGTTCAAACTCGCTCTGAAGCATACCGGGATCTCTCTCACCGTGGTCGACAACGGGATCGACGCGATCCGGCTTGCGAAGGAGATCTCCCCCGACCTCGTGGTCGCCGATGTGTCTCTCCCCGGGAAGGAGGGGTTCGAGGTGGCCGCCGAATTGGGGGCCGACGAAACGAGCCATGCGGTTCCTGTGCTCATCCTCGCCGGGACGCTCGCTCCCTTCAACGAGGAGAGGTTCCGGAGTTGCGGCGCGGCCGGGGTCCTGTTCAAGCCGTTCGAGTCCCAGGAACTGATCGACAAGGTGGAAGCCCTGCTCCGGCGCAAGGAAGAGCCTGCTCAGACGACCGAGGACAAGGAAGAGGCGCCCTCCTCCGCGGAGGAACCCTGGGATTTCAGCGATGTTTTGAGCGAGATGGAGGAGGAAGCGGGGACGTCCTCCGAGACGCCGGCGGCGGGTGAGGAAGACCTGCCCGGAATGGCGGCCGCTTCCGCGGGGGGCGTCGAGAGCACCTTGTCCCTGGGGGATTTCGATGTGTCCCTCGATGATATCGAGGGGGGGGCGGAAAAGGAGGCGATTCCCATGGAACCGGATGCCCCGGGGCAGGAAGAGTCGGTCGGGCTCGACCCTACCGAAGAGGAGGAGGAACAGATATTCCTGATGGAAGAGCACGTCGGGGATGCCGGGTTCGACGACTCGCCGCCGGCCGTTACCGATCTCACCCCGGCGATCGAGGAGGTCGAGGACCGGGAGGAGATTGATTTGCTGGAAGGGACAGAGGTGCCCGAAGGCGACGTTTCCGTATTGGCTCCTCCGGAAGAGACGATGGTTCCCCCTCCTTCCGTTGCTCTCGGGACCGTATCCGTCGGTGCGGCGCCGGAGGATGTGCCCACTCCTCCCGCCGCCGAACCTCTCCCCGGAGAAGCGGAATTCCGGGAGCTGTTCGCCGCAAGGGCGCAGGAGATCTTCGAGAAGGTAGCAGAGGAAACCGTGGAAAAGGTCATGTGGGAAATGATGGAGAACCTCACGAAGGAGTTCACCGAGAGGATCCGGGAGTCCGTGGAGGCCGTGGTGTGGGAGGTTGTTCCGGCCACCACGGAAGCGCTCATCCGGGAGGAGATCGCCCGAATACGCGAGCAAGCCGAGAAGGAATCCTCCTGAAGTCACCCCGCCGGCAGGCGAACCCCTACTGCACGGGAAGGTCGCTTGCGGGATGGCCGGTACGACTCCGGCCGCCCCGCGAATCATACGGGTATTGAGGCGAATGCGCATGGAAGCCAGGGACCAGGAGAAATCGTACGACCCGGCGGTCGCCGAGTCGAAGTGGTACGCCTACTGGGAAAAGCTGTCCCTCTTCCGTGCGGATCCCGCCCGTCCGGGCGATTCCTACTGTATCGTCATCCCGCCCCCCAACGTCACCGGCTCCCTTCACATGGGGCATGCACTCAACGTGACCCTCCAAGACGTCCTGATCCGCTACCACCGGATGCTGGGAAAAAACACGCTCTGGCTCCCGGGGACCGACCACGCGGGAATCGCCACGCAGAACGTTGTCGAGCGCCTGCTCGCGAGCGAGGGGGTCGACCGGCAGTCGCTGGGGAGGGAAAAATTCGAGGAACGGGTCTGGAAGTGGAAGGAGGAAAGCGGAGGGGCCATCCTGAACCAGCTCAAGCGGCTGGGAGCGGCATGCGACTGGAGCCGGGAGCGGTTCACGATGGACGAAGGGCTTTCCCGCGCGGTTCGGGAAGCATTCGTTTTCCTTCACCGCAAGGGGCTCATATATCGTGGCCGTTACATCATCAACTGGTGCCCCCGGTGCCACACGGCGCTCTCCGACCTCGAAGTTGCGCACGTGGAGACGAAAGGGGGCCTGTATTACATCCGGTATCCCGAGTTTTCGGGGAGGCGAAGCGTGGTGGTGGCCACGACCCGCCCCGAAACGATGCTGGGGGACACCGCGGTCGCCGTGCACCCGAAGGACGAGCGATACGCGGGCAGGATCGGCGTGACGTTGCGTCTGCCCATCATGAACCGCCCCATCCCCCTGCTTTCCGACGAGATGGTGGACCCCGCATTCGGGACAGGCGCCGTGAAGATCACGCCCGCCCATGACCCGAACGACTTCGAGGTGGGCAAACGACACGATCTGCCTGCCGTGCGGGTGATCGACGATGCGGGAAAGATGACGGCCGAGGCCGGGTCGTTCGCGGGGATGGACCGGTTTGCCTGCCGCGAGGCGGTTCTCGAAAGCCTCCGAAAGGAAGGGTTCCTCGTCAAGGAGGAGGTGTACGTTCACAACGTAGGCCATTGCTACCGGTGCAAGACGGTGGTCGAACCTACCGAAAGCATCCAGTGGTTCGTGAAGACGAAACCCCTTGCCGAGGCCGCGATCCGCGCCGTTCAGTCGGGAGAGACCCGGATCATCCCCCCGAACTGGGAACGGACCTATTTCGACTGGATGGAGAACATCCGGGACTGGTGCATCTCCCGCCAGATCTGGTGGGGGCACCGGATTCCCGCCTACCACTGTTTCGCCTGCGGGTTGACGATGGTGGAGGTCGACGCGCCGGACCGGTGCTCTTCCTGCGGATCGGACAACCTTCGCCGGGAGGAGGATGTGCTGGACACGTGGTTCTCCTCCGCGCTGTGGCCCTTCTCGACGCTGGGCTGGCCGGACCGGACCGAGGACCTTTCCCGGTATTACCCCACCTCCGCGCTCGTCACGGGATTCGACATCCTTTTTTTCTGGGTGGCAAGGATGATGATGATGGGGATCGAGTTCACGGGGAAGGCTCCCTTCCGCGACGTGGTGATCCATGCGCTCGTCCGGGATCCGAAAGGGGAGAAAATGAGCAAGACCCGCGGCAACGTCATCGATCCGCTCGATCTGATGGAGCGCTTCGGAACCGACGCCTTCCGATTCACGCTCCTCGCGCTCGCCGCCCAGGGACGTGACATCCGGATGTCCGACGAACGCCTCGAGGGGTACCGGAACTTCATGAACAAACTTTTCCAGGCGGGCCGGTTCGTCCGGATGCACGCGGACGACAGCACCCGGAGAGGCCTCCCTTCGGAGCTGTCCGCCGTGGACCGCTGGATCCTGTCCCGCCTGCAGCGGGTGATCGACGAGATCCGGAAAGGAATCGAGGAGTACCGATTCAACGAGGCGAGTTCGGCGTTCTACCAGTTTGCCTGGCACGAGTTCTGCGATTGGTACCTGGAGATGATCAAGCCCTCGCTTCAGACGGATGCGCCCGCGGAGACGCGGGAGCGTCAGCGCACCGTACTGTTGTACGTGTTCGAGACGATTCTCATGCTTTCCCATCCCTTCCTGCCGTTTCTCACGGAGGAGATCTGGCATTCTTTGCCGGGAGAGCGGGGAAGCATCTTGTCGGAAGTGTACCCGGTGGCCGACCCGGACCGGGCCGACGTCGATGTCGAGGAGGACATGGGGCATCTCATGGAGATCATTCGCGCCGTCCGGAACATTCGAAGCGAGCTGCACGTGCCTCCCGCGAAACGGGTGGAGATCCGCCTGAAGGGACAGCCGGAGGATCTTGCGTTCCTGCGCGATCACGAGGAGATCATCCTTCGGCTGGCGCGCGCCGGAAAGGTGGTGCACAAGGAGCCCGATTACATCCCGGTCGAGGATGCCACAGCCATGGTGAACGACATCGAGGTGTGCCTGCCCCTGGCCGGCCTCATCGATTTCCGAAAGGAAGCCTCGCGTCTCCGCAAGGAGATCGACAAGGCCAACGCGGAGCACTCCGTCGTGTACGCAAAGCTTGGGAACGAAAAATTCCTGGCGAACGCCCCCGGGGACATCATTGAAGCGCACCGGATCCGCAAGGGGGACCTCGAGCTGAAGCTCGACAGCCTTTCCCGGAACCTTGCCCTGGTGACCCGACACCTGTCGTGATTTCGCGGCTCGAATACGAGGGGCTGGTCGGCGCCGCGCTGCGGGAAGACGCGCCGTTTGGCGACCCCTTCGGTTCCTCCTTCTCCGGGAAGGCCCGCGGCTCGTTCGTCGCCGGGGGCAAGGGAGTCTTCTGCGGCGGTATGGTGGCGGTCGAGGTGTTCCGTCAGGTCGACCCGCAGGTCGCGGCGACGTTCCTTCGGGAAGGAACCCGGGTGTACCGGGGGATGAAGGTGGGGGGAGCCGAGGGGACGGCGTCTTCGCTTCTCCGCGGGGAACGGGTCGCCCTGAATTTCCTCCAGCGGCTCTCCGGCGTCGCCTCGACGACAGCCGCGTACGTCGAACGGGTGGACCCGCACGGCACCCGCATCCTGGACACCCGGAAGACCACTCCGCTGCTCAGGGCATTGGAAAAGTACGCGGTGCGGGTCGGCGGCGGGCACAATCACCGGTTTTCCCTGTCGGACGGTGTGCTCATCAAGGAGAACGCCGTTCGGGCGGCAGGCAGCATCACCATGGCCGTGACGGCGGCCCGGAAGGCGGTGCACCATCTCGCCCGGGTGGAGGTGGAAGTGGAGAGCATTAGCCAGGCCCAAGAGGCGGTCGACGCCGGTGCGGCCGCGCTGCTTCTCGACAACATGACTCCCGATGAGGTACGGGAGGCGGTGGACCGCTACGGGGAGAAGGTTCTTCTCGAAGCGTCCGGGGGCATTCACCTGGGGAACGTGGGGGAATACGCACGGGCCGGCGTGCCGGCGATTTCGATCGGAGCCCTTACGCACTCCGCCCCGGCGCTCGACATCTCCTTCGAGCTCGATCCGTGAAGCGGATCCGTTCCGGAATCCTCGCCTGGGGCATCCTTTCCGCGATCCTTTTTTCGCCCGCCGACGCGCAGGAGAAAGAGACGGGGGGATACCGGCTGTACGAGGCCACGGCGGCAACGGTGAACGGGGAAGTCCTCTTTTTTTCCGATGTCGTTCGCGAGTCGTGTCTCCGTGCGTGCGGTGCCTTCCCGGGGGACGAGACGGTCGTGTTGTCCCTCCCCGAGGCCCGGGACAGGCTGATCGCGGACATCCTCGTCAGGCAGGAGGAGGAAAAGCTGGCGCTGGGGACGGTCGACAACACAGCATTGCAGGAAGCGGTCGCCGGGGCATCCGCCGCGATGGAATCATGTCTCCTCCCCTGCGCGAAGGAGGTCTCCGGTGAACAGGTCCGGGATTACGCGGCGAGAAGACTTCTGGTCCGGGAATTCCTCCGGAAGCGCATTTCGGCGTTCGTCGACGTGAAGGAGGAAGAAGTGGAGAGGGAGGTCGCGCGCCGGGCCGCGCGGTCGGGAGTGCGCCCCGAGGATGTCCCGAGGGAGGCGGTGAGGAAGGAACTCCTCGAAGAGAGGTCGGCAAGGGAAATCCGAAACTGGTTCGAGCGGGCGACATCGAAATCGAGGGTTTTGCTTTCGCCCCTGGAGGAGAGATGAACGCGGACAGGTATGCCCTGACGGTCCGGTCCTCGTTTTCCGCGGCCCACCGGTTGGCGGAATACGAGGGAAACTGCGAGAGACTCCACGGGCACAACTGGCAGGTAGAGATCACCGTGGAGTCGGGGGAACTCGATTCCCGGGGGATGGCTCTCGACTTTCGGGTGATGAAGACAGCCCTGGGCGAAATCCTCTTGCGGATGGACCACAAGTACCTCAACGAGGTTCCCCCGTTTCACGGCCAGAACCCGTCGTCGGAGAACATCGCGCGCTACATCTTTGAAGAGATGGAAGGGAAAATCCCGCCCCCGGTTCGGCTGTCCCGGGTTACCGTGTGGGAATCCGACGATGCATGGGCCGAGTACTCGCGCCCACGCCGGTAGCCTCCTACGTTTTCACCGACTCGTTCAACCCCTTAAGCAGCGTTTCGAGATCGATCTTGTGGACTTTCGCCCCGTGCGCGAGGTCTTCGTACCGGGAGAGTTCGCAGGTGGCGCAGTCGATTCCGAACCTCTCGAACACGGCGACCGTCTGGGGATATTTCCGGAGGACGTCTTCGATCTTCATTTCCTTGTGGATCATGGCGGCCCTCCCGGCGGGAATGCCCTGATTTTACCACGGGCGGCGGATCAGTCGAGGTCGAGGAACCGTAGGGGGGGAGCGGCCGGAATCCGACCGATTTTCGCGGCAAGCCGGAAGAACCGTTCAAGTCCTTCGATCTCCGCGGAGAGATCGTAGGAAAGGTTTCGCCAGTACTCCGAGAGAAAACCCCGGGGAATCCACTCCGGGCCGATAATGCGGTTGTCTTCCCGATCCATTTCCTCCCGGGCGATCATCTTTGCCGAGACCAGCGTGCGGGCGAATCGGCGCAGGTGTTCCCCTCGTTCCCGGAGAGCGTTCCGGGAGACTATCCAGAGGGCGAAAACGAACGGCGATCCCGTCTCCCGGTTCCACCACTCCCCGAGGTCGGTGACGTGGGCTGCCGCCCCGGACAGGCGCCCCCGGATCGCTTCGTCGCCGATGGCAAGATACGCCGGGTACCGGAGGAGCGCCTCGCCGGTGGAATGCGAGGTTCGGACCAGCCGATTCCTTTTACCGAGGAATTCCCGCAGGAGGATCTCCAGAAGAAGTATGGAGGTGTCCGAGCTGTTCGTGACGGCGATCGGATCCCCGGGAAGATCGCTCACCGGGCGGTGGGAGAACAGGAGAACGCTCATGACCTTCGCCCGGGAGGAAATGGAGATGTCGGGACATAGCAGATACCGATCGGGGAGTTTTCCGTATTCGATCGAAGAGGACGGGGAGACATCGAGCTTCCCCCCGCGCAGCTTCCTGTTAAGCTCGGACGGATGCCCCGAAACGAACCTGACGTATTCCACCGGAAAGCGCGTTTCGAGTGTGCGGAAGATAGGCAGGAGGTTCAGGAAGGGGATTCTCCCCACGCGAATCATCGGTTTCGCCGTCATTCGTACCGCAACGCCTCGATCGGGTGAAGGGCCGCGGCTTTTCGCGCCGGATACACGCCGAAGAATATTCCGACGAACACCGAAAACGTGAACGCCAGGAGAATTGCCCACGAGGGGATCTCCACGGGAAGCTTCGGGACGATCTGCCGGATTCCCCACCCGCCGAAAACCCCGACGAGGATCCCCCCGATCCCCCCCGAGGAGGAGAGGGCGGTCGACTCGAGCAGGAACTGCACCAGAATGTCCCGGTCCCTTGCGCCGACGGCCTTGCGGATGCCGATCTCGTTCGTCCTCTCTTTCACGGTCACGAGCATGATGTTCATTATCCCGATTCCGCCCACCAGAAGCGATATGGTGGCGATCCCCCCCAGGACATAGGTGAGCGTGTCAAGGATTGTAAAGAGGGAGGAGAGCATGGCGGCCTGGTTGGTGATCGTGAAGTCCTCGTGGCGGTTGTGGTTCTTGAAGAGGAGCGATCTCGCCAGTTCCTTGCCGCTCTCGATATCGTTCTTGTTCCGGATCGAAACGATGATTTCCAGCAGGGCGTCGGTGTCGAAGAGGTCCTGGGCGGTCCGGACCGGGACGAACACGATGTCGTCCAGGTCGATCCCGAGGCTCACGCCCTTGTGCTGCATGATCCCCACCACCCGGAACCGGCCGCCCGCCACCTTGACGATCTGCCCGAGCGCATTGGCGCTTCCGAACAGCTCCCGCTTGACTGTCCTGCCGAGGACGCAGACGCGGCGCTTCGCAGCCACGTCGGACTCGGTGACGAAGCTGCCGATCTCCACGTGCAGGTTCCGCACGGAGGAGAAGGAGGGAGTCACCCCCAGGACCGGGACGTTGCGGGAGCGGGCGCCGGACCGAACCTCGGCGGTTCCGAAAACCACCGGGGCCACCCCGCCGAACAGGTATCCCTTCTTTTCCAGGATGCGCGAGTCGGAAAGCGTCAGTTTGTGCTTGGCGGCGCCGATGACGGGCGGCCCCCCCTTCGTCTCGATCTTTCCGGGCGTTACGATCAGGATGTTGCTGCCCAGTCCCGCGAACTGGTCCTCGACGTAGTTCTTCGTCCCTTCCCCAAGGGAGACGAGCAGGATCACGGCGGCCACCCCGATGATGACGCCCAGCATGGTGAGAACCGACCGCAGGCGATTCGCCTTCAGCGAATCGAGCGCGACTCTCGCATACTCGAGGAAATTCATCCGCGGATCTCCCGGAATTCCTCCTTCGCCACGAGGCGGCCGTCGATGATGTAGACCACGCGTTTCGCCCGGCGCGCGATAGCCTGGTCGTGCGTCACGAGTACGATCGTCGTCCCTTCCCGGTTCAGCCCGACGAGGATGTCCATCAGCTCGTCGCCGGATTTCGTGTCGAGGTTGCCTGTCGGCTCGTCGGCGAGGAGGAGGGAGGGGCGGTTGACGAGCGCCCGCGCGATCGCCACCTTCTGCTTTTGCCCTCCCGAAAGCTGGTTCGACAGGTGGTTTTTCCT
This sequence comes from Candidatus Deferrimicrobiaceae bacterium, assembly GCA_049577645.1. Classification (GTDB taxonomy): domain Bacteria; phylum Desulfobacterota; class Deferrimicrobia; order Deferrimicrobiales; family Deferrimicrobiaceae; genus CSP1-8. Next base: position 11,357 of record JBAUKK010000103.1, on the reverse strand, counting down.
CTCTTCGAGACCCACCGACCGGAGGGCATCCAAAGCCCTTTTGGTGCGCTCCTCTCTCCCTACGCCCGCGTAGAGAAGGGGGAGTTCCACGTTACGGAGGGCGGTGTACCTCGGTAGCAGGTGGAAGACCTGAAAGATGAAGCCGATCTCCCTGTTGCGGAGTCGGGCGAGCTCTTCTTGAGGGAGCCGGGAAACCGGCATGCCCTTGATCCGGTACGTTCCGGAGGTAGGAATGTCCAGGCAGCCGAGGATGTTCATCAGGGTGGATTTTCCGGACCCCGACGGTCCCATCACCGCGAGGAAATCGCCGGAACGGATGTCCAGGTCCACTTCCTCCAGGCCGACCACCTTCTGCCTGTCGGGTTCGTAGATCTTGCTCACCCCCCGCAGGGAAAGGAGGGGCTCACTTGCGGGCGCGGATTCCAACGCGGCTTCCCGGGACCAGGTCCCTCATTTCCAGGGAGGTGACGACGGCGGTTCCGGGGGAAATCCCGGTGAGGATCTCGGTCCGGTCCCAGTTCGAGATCCCCGTGGTGATGTCACTCCGGACGATTTCCCCCCCCTTTACGACGTATACGAATTTCTGTCCTTCGCGCTCCATGACGGCCGAGGAGGGGACCTGGAGGGCCTCCTCCTTTCGTCCCGTCAGGACTTCCACGTCCACGGACATTCCCAGGCGGAGCGGCCTGGGGGACGATTCCGGCCTGACTTCGATCGTATTGGCGCGCGAGACCTCCTTGGATACCTCTATGGTCGGGCGTACTTCGGAGACGACCCCGGAGAAGGTTTCTCCCAGGTAGGCGTCGGGGAACAGGCGGACCTTTTGCCCCTCCCGCACCTTGGCCGACTCCGATTCGTCGATGGGCGCCTCGATGTAGATGTCGCGGGGATCCGCCACGACGAACAGGGGGGCGCCGGGCTGCTTCGTTTCCCCCACCTCGATGGTCTTGCTCGTCACCATGCCGGCGAAGGGCGACGTGATCGACAGTTTCGCCCTCCGCTCCTCAAAGGCCGCCAGGGTTGCGCGCGCGGCGGCCGCTCTCGCCCGGAGAGATGCGATTTCCTGATCGATCGCCCGTAGGGACACCTCCCCGATAGCCGCCAGTCTCGCGTCTTCCTTCATGTTCACAAGGCGGGCGTCCGCCTGCTCTTTTTCCGACTTTGACAGGAACCCTCCCCGGAAGAGTTCCATGGCGCGTTCGTGGTCCCGTTCTTCCTTGCGCAGGTTGCTCGCGGCGCGGACTACATCGGAACGATGTTTTCGTTCTGCTTCCTCGCGCCGGGCGACCGCCTGTGCCAGCAGCGCTTCGGCCTGGGCGGCATCGCCCCGCGACGCGTCGACCTGTTTCGCCAACTCGGGGTCGGACAGGCGCGCGAGAATCTCCCCCTTGCGTACGGAATCTCCTTCTCCTGCCCGCACCTCGACGACTCTGCCGCTCACCTCTGCCGATATGGTCGCATCCCGCCGGGACTTCACGGTCCCGGCGGAGACGGCCGTGACGATCTCCTCGATCGGTCCTTTCGTCGCCTCGAATACATCGACGGGGACCTCCGAACGGGAGCGGAGAAGGAGAACGGCAACCGTCGCAACCAGGAGTGCGACGCCCGCGCCGATGATCTTCCCGCGCCTCAACGGACGGTGATCCCTTCCTTTTCGAGGATCGTCCCGACGGAGCGCCACAGTCGGGTCTGGGATACGTACGCGTCCGTCCTCGCCGTTACCTCGGCGAGGAGGGACTGTGCGTAGTCCTGCTGGAATTCGAGAACCTGCGTCGTCGTCGAGGCCCCGAGGGCGAGCCTGCGTTCCTCTGCCGTAAGCTTTCCCCGTGCAGCGGCGACCGAGGCGGCGGCCGCCTCGACGCGCGCCAGCGAGGATGCAAGATCCCGGCGGGCCTTGCGCAACTCCGCGCGTATCCGCGCGCGGAGGCTCTCCTCCCGGAGGCGTTGCTGGGCATGGGCGCTGTACGCGCGGGCCCACTCGGCCTTTTCCCGCTGAAATCTCCAGGGGATCTCGGTCGACAGGCCGATGAACCAGTGGTAGTACCTCCCCGATGCCAGTTCCCTGAGGCTGTCGCCGTAGTCCCCTTCGAATCCGCTCCCCCCGCCGGGGAAGAACGGGTTGGGATTCGGGGATCCGGCAAGGCCGGAAAGGCCGGCCGAAGCGGTTACCGAAAGGTCGGGCAATGTCCCGTTGCGGGCGATCGCCTCCTGGATCTCCGTCTGGCGCGTCCTGGCGGAAAGGGCCGCAACCTCGGGCCGCCGCCGGAGAGCCTCCTCGAAGGTATCGTCGAGGCCCGGGGGAGACGGGACTTCCGGGGGCAGGACCGGAACCAGTCGCTCATCCCAGTTTTCGTCGGCCCGCAGCCCGAGGACGTTCTTCAGGTCGTCCTCCGCGTTCCGCTCCGCCGCCTCGGCACGGAGAAGCTCCTCCTTCCGGGAAGCCTCCGCGGCTTCCGCGAACAGCCGGTCCACCGGAGCGGACAAGCCGACCTCGATTCTCGCATCGGTCTGCTCGAGCAGTTGCACGGCGAGGGAAAGGGCTGTCCTTCTTACCTCGACCTCCCGGGAGGCCGCGTGGAACGCGAGAAACGAAGTTCTCGCCCCTGCGATGACGTCCATCACCATCGCCAGCCAGTCCCCGGTGACCGCCTCCGCTCCGGCGCGGGCGATCGCAAGGGGCGCTTCGGTGACCTCTTTCCCGGAATTTTTGAGCAACGGACGGCGCGCCGAAAGGGTCAGGGAGGTCGTGTATTCGGGGCGGAACAGGGAGATGGCGGTGGCGGCGTCCGTCCTCTGGTTCTCGAAGGAAAGGGAAAGCGTGGTCCCGGACCGCAGCAACTCCTCGATCCCCGCGTCGAATTTCCAGGTACTCTGATCGATGGAAAGGGTGCCGGCGAGCGAGGAGCCGCTGGGGGTAACGGACCGGGAAAAGGAGAGGTCTCCCGAGAACCTCGGCAGAAAAGCCGCCTCCTCCAGGGGAACGCCCAGCTCCGCCGACTCCCGCTCGGACAGGGAAACGGCGATATCGATGTTGTCGCGCAGGGCCGCTTCCACGCACTCTCCCATCGTGATCTCCCGGCGAGGGGTCTCGACTCCGGGATCGGGAAACGCGGAGGCGGCGGACATGAGAAGAAGGAGGGCGGGGAAAAACGGGGGAATTTTCATCGCTGTCCTTTTCTGGATTTTCCCGTCGATAGTGTACCACGGTATTCCGACCTCCAGGATGACAGGGGGAGGTCGACCCTGTCGAGCGGACTCCTTGACGCAGGGGTGCGAAATTCCAATAATGAGGGGGAAGATTTCCCAGGGGGGTGCCGGATGGACGCGAAGCAGCGGGAGAAGTTCGTGCCCGAGAATGCCGCAGCGAAAGTGCCGCCGGACAACCCCGCCTGCCTTGTGAACGGCCGGGACGTTTTCCGGGCGCTCGCCCCCCACAACGTCATCGTGATGGCGTGCAACATCCGCATCCCCTCTGTCATTCCCGGAATCATGAGAGCTGCCGCGGAGCTTGACGCCCTCGTCGCCTTCGAGCTTGCCAAGACCGAGGGGAACCTGGACGGTGGGTACACGGGGATGGCGCCGGAAATCTTCGTGACCACGATCCTCGCCTATGCGGGAAAGACCGGGTTCTCCGTCCCCTTTGTGATTCACGGGGATCACATCACGGTCAAGAACACATCCGAGAAGGAGATCGAGAGCTCCCGCGCCCTGATCGAGGCGGAAATCGCCGCGGGATATACTTCGTTCGCCATCGACGCCTCCTTCAACCCGATCCCGGACAACGCCCGGATCGTGGCGGAGCTGTCCCGGCCGATCGGCGAGCGGGATCTCGGGCTCGAGGTGGAGGTCGGCGAGATCAAGGCGGCGGGCAGCGATGCCTCCCTTTCCACGGTCGATGAGGCCGTCGAGCTCATGACGCGGCTGGAGAGCGCCGGGGTGAAATCGGACCTGCTCGCGATCAACAACGGCTCCAAGCACGGGAACTACCTCGAAGGGGAGAAGATCTTCATCGACCTGGACCGGACCCGTGAAATCTACGAAGCCGTAAACGGCCGGTTCGGCGTCTCCATCGCCCAGCACGGCATCACGGGCACTCCGCTTCACCTCATCGGCCGATTCGCCGAGTGCGGCATCCGGAAGGGGAACGTGGGCACGCAGTGGCAGAACATCGCCCACGCGGGGCTTCCCCCCCCTCTGATGAAAAGGATGCGGGAGTGGGCGAAGGAGGCCGGCAAGGACATCAAGTTCGCCACGAAGCAGTTCAAGCAGGAAATCGATGCGGTTCCCGCCGAATACGCCGGGGGGATCGAGGACGCCGCCTACCGGGAGGCCCTCGCGCTTTTTCGGGCCTTTCGCGCCGAGGGCACGGCACGAATCGTTGCCGATTATCTTTCCGCCCGCGTGTAGCCTAAGGGTGCGCATCATATCGGGGAATTGGCGGGGCAGGCGGCTTCGCACCCCGCGGGGGCAGGCGGTGCGGCCGACGGCCGATCGCGTCCGGGAAGCGATATTCGATATCCTGGGGGAGAGGACGGAGGAGGCACGGGTGCTCGACCTTTTCGCCGGGACCGGGGCGCTCGGGCTGGAGGCTCTTTCGCGCGGGGCCTTCTCGGCGGTATTGGTGGAATCGGATCCCCGTACCTTCGCGGTATTGCGCCGCAACGTCCTGGACCTGGGGGCGGGCGCGGCGGAGACCCTCCCGATGGATTGCCGGGCCGCCCTTCGTGTCCTGCGGGGGCGGAGCAGCCGGTTCGACCTCGTTTTCCTGGATCCCCCGTACGGGAAAGGGATCGCGGAGCGCACGGCGGAAGATCTTGCCGGTGCAGATCTCCTGGACCCCGGCGGAACGGTGGTGGTGGAAGAGGCTGCGCGGATTCCGGATTCGCTCTTCCCGGCTGCGTGGGAACGGACCGCGGACAGACGGTACGGGGACACGAGGGTGATGATATTCATTGCGGGGGAGGAGCCAGGATGAAAACGATCGCGGTGTACCCCGGGTCGTTCGACCCGCCGACGGTCGGCCACCTCGACATCATCGAAAGATCGTCACGGGTCTTCTCCCGGGTGATCGTGTCCGTGGCGAAGAACCTCCAGAAAGATACGATGTTCACACCGGCCGAGAGGGTGTCCATGCTCCGGAAGCTCACCCGGTCCTTTCCCAACGTGGAAGTCGACTCCTTCCGGGGGCTCCTCGTGGAATACGTCAGGGTAGTGGACGCCCACGTCGTGGTGAGAGGCCTTCGGGCCATCTCGGACTTCGAGTACGAGTTCCAGATGGCGCACATGAACAAGAAACTCTCCCCCGAGATCGACACGGTTTTCATGATGACCGGAGAGCGATATTCCTACATCAGTTCCCAGATCGCCAAGGAGATCGCCCGATTCGGAGGGAAGATCGACGACCTGGTCCCGCCGCTTGTCAGGGACATGGTCTTCCGGAAACTCGGAAGGAAGAAATAATTCAACAATCCCCGAACCCGGGGAAAGGAGCGCATCTCGATGAAACTCGCACGAAGAGTCTCCAAAATTCAGCCGTCCCCCACGCTGGCCATTACGAGCAAGGCAAAGGCCATGAAGGCGGAAGGAATCGACGTCGTGGGATTCGGGGCCGGCGAGCCGGACTTCGACACGCCGGAACACATCAAGGCGGTGGCCAAGAAGGCCCTGGACGACGGCTACACGAAATATACTCCGGTGCCCGGCACCCCCGAGCTCAAGGATGCAGTCATCGCGAAATTCCGGCGCGACAACGGCCTGGAGTACAAGAGGGAGAACATCATCGTATCCGTGGGGGCGAAGCACTCCATTTATAACGTCGCCCAGGCGTTTTTCGAGGAAGGGGACGAGGTCGTCATCCTTGCCCCTTACTGGGTCTCCTACCCCGACATCGTCCTCCTGGCCGGCGCCACCCCGGTAATCGTCGACACGAAGGAGGAAACGGGGTTCAAGCTGACGCCCCAACAGCTCGACCAGGCGATCACGTCCCGGACGAAGTGCGTTGTCCTGAACAGCCCCTCCAACCCCACCGGGGCGGCATACACGGGGGAGGAGCTGAAACGGATCGCGGACGTCATCGTACGGCGGGACGTGACGGTACTGTCCGACGACATCTACGAAAAGCTCGTCTACGACGGGTTCCGGTTCGTCAGCATCGCCTCGTTCGGGGAGGAGATCAGGAAACGGACGATCGTCGTCAACGGGCTGTCCAAGGCCTACTCGATGACCGGTTGGAGAATCGGGTATGTCGCGGCCGACAAGGATCTTGTCGCGGCGATGAACAACATCCAGAGCCAGAGCACGAGCAACCCGGTATCCTTCTGCGACAAGGCCGCTGTCGAGGCGCTCAACGGACCGCAGGATTTCATGAAGGAGTGGGGATCCGAATTCGACAGGCGGCGGCGCCTCATCGTGGAGAGGCTAAACAGGATTCCCGGCGTTTCCTGCCTCCTGCCGCAGGGGGCGTTCTACGTCTTCCCGAACTTCTCGAAGGTGTACGGGAAGAAGACCCCGTCGGGCAGGGTGATCGACGGTTCCGCCGCCCTCGCCGCCTATCTTCTGGAGGACCATCGGGTAGCGTCCGTCCCGGGGGTGGCATTCGGAGCCGACGAACACCAGAGACTCTCGTACGCGACGTCGATGAAGAACATCGAAAAGGGGATCGACCGGATCGAGCAGGCCGTCAAGGCGCTTCACTAGAAGGTTGTCCGTTCCTCCCGGGTGCCAAGGTGCGCAGCGGGGGGTTCCTCGCAGCGGCCTGTGGAGCGAGATTCCAGATCTTGCGAGCGGAACCGGCAGCAAGCGGGCGGAGGTCGCGAGCGTAGCGAAGAGGAAACCCCCCGCGAGCGCCCGGCACCGGGAGAGACATGCGGATAGGAGGAACGATCCCGGGGCGGGACCTGGCAAGACCACAACGGGACCGCGGTTCACGACGGAGGGGGGATAATCAGATTAGGGATGACAGGACCGTCCCCGTTTCGGGGGAAACGACCCTACAGGGGTTTTTTCCCCGTTCTGCGGAAGCGGAAGTAGTCGGCCAGAATGTTCGCGTGGTCGAACGCGAGGGGGGCAGGCAGGTCCTTCTCCCCGACGAGGCGGGCCTCGGCGGCGTCATCCCCCCCCGATGGTGTTCCCTCCGCGGTAGCGAGGTACACGGTGGAGATCGTATGGCGGCGGGAATCCCGCGCCGGATCGGAATATACGCCGAATAGGGCGGTGAGGGTCACGGATAGTCCTGTTTCCTCCCGCGCCTCCCGCAATGCGGCATCCTCCGCCCTTTCCCCCCGGTCGATGAATCCTCCGGGGATGGCCCATCCCGTCGGAGGGTGCTTCCTCCGTACGAGGACGATCTTTCGACCGACCTCGATGATGATGTCCACGGTGGGAACGGGTCCACGGATCAACACTTCCTCCTGTTGTGTTATAAAGTCTATATGAATTTCGCGACTCCCGCCGCCATATTCGTCTCCTCCTTCATCATCGCTCTTTCGGGGGCCCTGATGCCGGGTCCGCTCCTTGCCGTGACCGTCCGGGACACGACCCGGCGGGGGTTCGTGGCGGCGCCCCTTCTCGTTCTCGGGCACGGGATCCTCGAGGCCGGTCTCCTCGCCCTCATCCTGCTCGGGCTGGCGGAATGGGTGAGGGGGGACGTGGCGACGACGGTGATCGCGCTGGCCGGAGGGGCGATGCTGCTCTGGATGGCGGTGGGAATGGCGCGCGAAGTCGGTACGATTCGGCTCGAGATCCGCGGGAAGGAGACGAACTCCGAACCGCCGGGAGGGGGAAAAGGCAGCCGGGCGGGCTTTTTTCGCCCGGTCCTTTCGGGCGTCGTGGCATCGATATCGAATCCCTACTGGACGATCTGGTGGGCCACCATCGGCCTGGGATATCTCGTCGTCTCCCGGGAACTCGGCGCAGCGGGGATCGCCCTGTTCTTCGCCGGGCACATCCTCGCCGACGCGGCCTGGTACCTTTTCATCGGGTTTGCCGTCTCCGCGGGGAGAAAGCGGTTCACTGACAACATCTACCGTTGGATCGTGGGTTCCTGCGCCCTGTTCCTTTTCCTCTTTGCGGTCTCATTCGGGTATTTCGGAATGACCAAGCTCTTTCGTTTGCTGTGATCCGCCAGTCGCGGTGAGGAGGTCCGTCGGGATGAAGGGAGTCGTGATGGCGGGCGGGTTCGGTACGAGGCTTCGCCCGATCACCGAAAAGCTGCCCAAGCCGATGGCGTACGTGGCCAACCGGCCGATGATGGAGCACGTGGTACGGCTCCTCAAGCGCGCCGGGATCGTCGACCTGGAGGTCCTCCTGTATTTCTACCCCGAGAAAATCACCTCCTATTTCGGTGACGGGTCTCCCTGGGGTGTCCGGATCCACTATATGGGCGCGGAGGCCGATTACGGGACGGCGGGAGCCGTCAAGCACGCCGAGTCGCGGATCGACGGCACCTTCGTGGTCATCAGCGCCGACATCATTACCGATATCGACCTCTCCCGGGCGATCGAATTCCACCGGGAGCGCAAAGCCGCCGCCACGATCGTGCTCACCCGGGTCACCAACCCGCTCCAGTACGGAATCGTCATCACGGAGGAGGACGGGCGGATCGTCCGGTTCCTCGAAAAACCGTCGTGGGGGGAAGTCTTCTCCGATACGGTGAACACCGGCATCTACATCCTGGAGCCCGAGGTGCTGTCCCTCATCCCCCCCGAGAAGAGCTTCGACTGGAGCAAGAACGTCTTCCCGGAGATGCTGTCGCGGGGGGACCGGCTCCTGGGGTACGTCGCGGAAGGGTACTGGAAGGACGTGGGGAACCTGGACGAATACCTGAACGTCCACCTGGACATCCTCTCCGGCCAGGCGGGGATCGAGTTCGAGGGGAAGAAGGCGGGAAGCGGAAACGTGTGGATCGGTGAGAACTCCCGGGTCGACTTCACCTCCGACCTGCAAAACGTCGTGATCGGGAGGGATTGCGTCGTGGCGGGCGGCGTCTCCGCGGAGAACGTGGTGCTCGGCGACGGGTGCGTCGTCGAGGAAGGGGCGGTGCTCCAGTCCTCGGTCGTGTGGCCCCGGACGACGATTCACAAGGGGGTGCGGATGCTCGAGAACATCATCGGCTCGGACTGCGTGATCATGGGGCGTGCGTTTCTGGCCGAGCGGGCGGTGATCAGCGATCATTGCGTCATCGGAACCGAGGCGGTGGTCAAGGCGAACGTCAAGGTGTGGCCGCACAAGCAGGTGGAGGACGGCGCGGTTCTTTCCTCCTCCCTCGTGTGGGCGGAGAAGTGGGCCCGTTCCCTGTTCAGCGCCTACGGAATCTACGGGCTGGCCAACCACGAGATCACGCCCGAATTCGCCGCCAAGGTCGGGGCGGCGTTCGCGGCAAGCTTCGGGAAAAAGGTCGTCCTCTCCACGAGCCGGGACAGCCACAAGACGTCCCGGATGATCAACCGGGCCATCATGACAGGGATGCTGTCGGTGGGAGTGGACGTCCACGACTACGGCGTCACGCCGCTGCCCGTCGTCCGGTACCTTGCCCGCACCCACCGGGAGGAGAAGGGGGGAGTCCATACGAGGAAGAGCCCCTTCGACCCGTCCTTCATCGACCTGAAATTCTTCGACGACAACGGGATGAACCTCCCCGTGAACAAGGAGCGGAGCATCGAGCTTCTTTTTTTCCGGGAGGATTTCGTCCGTGCGGACACCGAGGAGACGGGGGAAATCTCCTTCCCCGTGGGGGGATTCGACACCTACGTCGACGGCTTCCTCAAGGCCATCGATGTGAAGCGGGTCCAGGAGCGGGGATTCAACGTCGTGCTCGATCACTCCCACGGAGCCTCGGCTCTCCTCTTTCCGCGGATTCTCGGGCGCCTGGGCGTCGAGACGGTCGCGCTGAACGCCAACCTGGACGCGGCGAAGATCACGAAAACGGAGGAAGAATTCAGGAAGGGGCTTACCCACCTGACGGCCATCTCCCGGTCCCTTTCCGCGGATTTCGGTGTCATGATCGACACCGGCGGGGAGAAGATCTTCCTCGTTGACGAGAAGGGGGACGTCCTTCGGGACTGGGTCGCCCTCCAGGTGATCTGTCTCCTCGCCTGCCGGAGGAAGAGATCCGGAAAGATCGGCGTGCCCGTCACCGCCTCCCGGAATCTGGAGAAGATCGCCGCGCGGTTCGGGATGGATGTCATCCGGACGAGGACCCTTCCCCGTTCCCTCATGGAAACGGCGGCCAGCGAAGGGGTCGTCTTCGTCGGCGACGACAACGGGGGGTACGTCTTCCCCGGGTTCCAGCCGGCCTTTGACGGCATGTTCGCGATCGTCCGACTCATGGAGATGCTGTCCGCCGAGGGGCGATCCCTCTCCGACATCCTGAGAGAGATTCCTCCGTCGGTGATGGTGAAGAAGAAGATTCCCTGCGCCTGGGAGCGCAAGGGGGTGCTCATGCGCATGCTCGCGGAGCACGCCAAGGGGAAGCCAAGCCAGTTCGTCGACGGGGTGAAGATCTTCCACGGCGAGGACTGGGCGCTCGTCTACCCGAGCCAGGACGAGGCGTACTTTCACCTTCGGGTGGAGGCCGAGGATAAACCCGAAGCGGAAGAGATTGCCGCGCACTACGTCGACCTTTTCGCAACGTGGGCGCAGAAGTTATGACGGGAGGGGATCCGCTCCGGGTCTATATGATGGAGGTGGGGCCGCTCGCGGTGAACGCCTACCTCGTCGAGCACACGGGGACCCGGAATGCCGTCGTGATCGACCCCGGAGGCGACGGGGAGGCGATTCTCGGCGAGGTAGCGCGTCTGGGCATCACGGTGACGAAGATCCTTCTGACCCACGGCCATTTCGACCACGTGGGCGCGGTGAGTCTTCTCCGCGAGAAGACGGGGGCCCCGGTACACCTCCACCCGGCGGACGTTGCCCGGATGTCGGGAGCCAGCCGCCAGGGAATGCTGTTCGGCCTGTCCGTGCCCGATCCCCCTGCGCCGGACGTCCTCGTCGAGGAGGGCAGCGTCGTGGGACTCGAAGAGCAGGAGTTTCTCGTGGCGCATACGCCGGGGCACACCCCGGGATGTGTATCGTATATCGTGGGAAAGATGGCGTTCGTCGGGGATCTGATTTTCGCGGGCTCCATCGGCCGGACGGATCTTCCCGGGGGTAACCACGAACAGCTGATCGAGTCGGTCAAGAGGAAGATCTTCCCCCTGACCGACGAAACGCTTCTGTTCCCGGGGCACGGGCCGGCTACGACGGTCGGGGAGGAAAAACGGTCGAACCCGTTTTTCTGAGGGAGGGGAGTCGAGTGGGCGTTCTGTCGGGCAAGGAGGTTATTCTGGGCGTTACGGGGGGGATCGCGGCCTACAAGG
>JBAUKK010000102.1:0-7739 GCA_049577645.1 Candidatus Deferrimicrobiaceae bacterium | reverse complement strand
CCACATTGCTCGATTTCCGGTACCGGAGGGTCTTCAAGGCCAAGCGGGGACAGCACGGGATGGGGAAGAACATGCACGGCAGGAACGCCCCCGACCTGGTGATCCCCGTGCCTCCGGGCACCATGGTGTACGACGGCGGGACGGGGGAGCGGCTGGCCGACCTGACGAAGGAGGGAGACTCTCTCAAGGCGGCACGGGGAGGACGCGGGGGACGCGGGAACACCTCCTTCGCCACGTCGACAAACCAGGCCCCGGACACCGCCCAGCCGGGGATCCCCGGGGAGGAAAGAACTCTTCTTCTCAAGCTCAAGCTCATCGCCCAGATCGGCCTCGTCGGGCTCCCCAACGCGGGGAAGTCCACCCTCCTCTCCCGGATTTCCCGGGCGAGACCCAAGATCGCCGACTACCCGTTCACCACTCTCTCGCCCGTTCTGGGAGTGGTTACCCACCACGATGAGGAGTTCGTCGTGGCTGACCTCCCGGGGCTCATCGAGGGCGCCCACCGAGGGGCGGGCCTGGGTCACCGGTTCCTCAAACACGCGGAGCGCACGGAGGTGCTGGTCCATGTTTTGGACGCCGGCGGGACGGCGGAGGAAATCGCGGACGCGTACCGGGTCGTGCGTCAGGAGATGGAGAGGTTTCTCCCCGAACTCATCGCCCGCCCGACGCTCCTGGCCTTCAACAAGATGGACATCCCGGGCTCGAGGGAATCCGCGGAGCGCGCCCGTGCGGAGTTGAATTTCCCGGAGAGGGATGCCTATTATATTTCCGCGGTCACCGGGCAGGGGATTGAGGAGCTGCTGAACGGCCTGGTGGCCCTTCGGAGACGCCCACCAGATGAGCTCTGAATCCGTGACGCACCGCGAATCTGTTTTGCTTTCCCGGAAGATCCGGCGGATTGTCGTGAAGCTCGGCAGCGGGGTGCTCGCCGACGAAGGGAAGGGCCTGCGCAGGCCGTTCATCCGCGCCCTGGCCGCCCAGGTGGCAAGAGCCTGGGAGGAGCGGGGCATCCAGTTTGTCGTCGTCACCTCGGGGGCGATAGCGGCGGGCCGGAAAAAAATGGGGATGCGGGAAAAACCCCGGACCGTGGCGCTGAAGCAGGCGGCCGCTGCCGTCGGGCAGACGAGTCTGATGTACTCCTACGAACGAGCCTTCGAATCGCGGGGGCGGAAGGTGGGGCAGTTGTTGCTTACCCACGAGGACTTCGAAAACCGGGAGCGCTACAACAATGCCCGGAACACGATCGAAACACTCCTCTCCCGCGGAATCGTGCCGATCATCAACGAAAACGACACCGTAGCGACCGTGGAGATCCGGCTGGGGGACAACGATCACCTGGCCGCGCTCGTGACCCAGATGATCGGGGCGGACCTTCTGATCCTGCTTACCGACAACGACGGGGTCTTCACCCGGGATCCCCGCCGTTACCCGGACGCGCGGCTGATTCCGATCATCGGGACGATCGACGAGGAACTGCTGCGGTCGGCGAGCACGTTGCGGACGCAGGCCATGGGAACCGGCGGCATGGCGTCGAAACTCATGGCGGCCCGCGTCGTCAGCGAGTCGGGTACGCCCGTGGTGATCGGGTCGGGGCTTGCGCGGCGCTCCATCGACGACATTCTCGCGGGAAAAGAGGTGGGTACGCTCGTCCTCCCCGTCGAACGAAACAGGAAGAGCAGCCGGAAGATGTGGATCGCCTATGCGAGACATTCGCACGGCACCATCACAGTCGACGACGGGGCCGTCCGGGTCCTGCGGGAAGGGGGAAAAAGCCTCCTGCCTGCAGGGGTGGTGTCCGTGCAGGGAAGATTCCGGCGGGGGGACGCGGTCTCCATCAGCGACCAAAGGGGGCAGGAGTTCGCCCGGGGAATCTCGGCGTGGACAAGCAAGCAGGTGGAGCGGTGCAAGGGGAAGAAAAGCCCGGAGGTTAGGACCCTGCTCGGCGAGGGGGTCCCCGCCGAGGTGGTGCACCGGGACGACCTCATGATCATCAGCCCCCCCCAAATCCCCGAGGGGAGAAAAGGAGCCGTATCGTAGATGGCCAAGACCAGGGCGACCACGACCAAGGATATCGTCGACGCGGTCTGCCGCGCGGCCCGGGAGGCTTCGGCGCGCATGGGGCGGGCGGGCACGGCGCAGAAGAACGCGGCCCTTGCCGCCATGGCGAAGGGATTGCGCGACCGCGCGGAATGGCTCAAGGAGGAGAACCGGAAAGACCTCGAGGCGGGGTCGGCCAAGGGACTCTCCGGCGCGATGATCGACAGGCTTGCCCTTACCGACGCCCGGATCGAGCAGATGGCCGCAGGGATCGAGGAGGTGATCGCCCTTCCCGACCCCGTGGGGGAGATCGAGAGGATGCGGCGGCGCCCCAACGGCCTTTCGGTGGGGAAGATGCGCATACCGCTCGGCGTCATCGGGATCATCTACGAATCGAGGCCGAACGTCACCGCGGATGCGGCCGCGCTCTGCATCAAGTCGGGAAACGCCGTCATCCTGAGGGGCGGCTCCGAGGCGATCTTTTCCAACACCGCGATCGCACATATCCTGCGCGAGTCGATGACCCGCGCGGATCTTCCCGCGGACGCCGTGTCGGTAATCGAACGGACGGACCGTGAGGCCATCGACCATATGCTCGCGGCCGAGGAGTACATCGACCTCATCATCCCCCGCGGGGGAGAAGGGCTGATCCGGAGCGTGGCGGAGAAATCCCGCATCCCCGTCATCAAGCATTACAAGGGGGTCTGCCACATCTACGTGGACGAGGGAGCGGACCTCGGACAGGCGGTCGCCATCTGCGTCAACGCGAAGGTGCAGAGACCCGGGGTATGCAACGCGATGGAAACGCTGCTGGTGCACGAAAAAGCCGCCGGGGAATTTCTTCCCGCCGTCTCGGCCGAACTCCGGAAACAGGGCGTGGAGATCCGCGGCTGCCCGCAGACCCTTTCCCTCGTGTCCTGGGCGGTTCCGGCCTCCGAGGAGGACTGGGGAACCGAGTACCTCGACCTGCTCCTCTCCGTGCGGGTGGTACCCTCGATGGACGAGGCGATCGCGCACATCCGCCGGTACGGGTCGCTGCATACGGAAGCGATTCTCACAAGGGACCACGGACGTGCCATGCGTTTCCTGCGCGACGTGGACTCCTCCCTCGTTCTGGTGAACGCGTCCACCCGGTTCAACGACGGGTTCGAGCTGGGGCTCGGGGCGGAAATCGGGATCAGCACCACCAAGATCCACGCCTTCGGCCCGATGGGCCTCGTCGAACTCACGACCACAAAGTTCATCGCCTTCGGGGACGGCCAGGTCCGGACGTAATTGGACGCGAAGCGACCATCCTCGGCGCTGTTCGGCGGGACCTTCGATCCGTTCCACAACGGTCACCTGCGCATGGCGATCGAGGTCAAGGAAGCGCTCGACCTTCCCCGGGTCGTGCTCCTTCCCGCCCATCACCCGCCCCACAAGCCCCGGCAGCCGGTCTCCGGTGCGGACCACCGTCTCGCCATGGTGTCCGCCGCCATAGCGGGGCTTTCGGGATTTACGGTTTCCGACCGGGAGATCCGCCACGAGGGACCGTCCTACTCGCTGACCACGGTTCGGGAATTTTGCCGGGCCGAGCCCGGGGTCGACTGGGTCTTCGTGATGGGAGCCGACTCCTTCGGGGAGATCTCCACCTGGCACCGGTACGAGGAACTCCTCATCGCATGCGACTTCGTCCTCCTTCCCCGGCACGGGACACCCCGCAAGCCCGTTCCTCCCGAGGGGATGCGTATTGAAAAAGAGGATCCGCATTGCTATAGTTGGACGGGAGAAAGCTACCGCCTCCCGGGAGGGCGGATGCTGTACTGTCCCGCCCTGCCGGCCCTGGATATCTCTTCCCGCTCCATTCGGGAGAAGGTTCGGAGCGGACATTGCCTCCGGGGTCTTGTGCCGCCGGAGGTGGAAAACTACATTGCCGAGCACGGTCTGTACCTCGGAACCGGGGAGGAAGGACGGCCATAACGACAAGAGATACGGTGATCCAGTGCGCGCGGCTTGCGCAGGAGAAAAAAGCCGCCGGGATCCGCGCTCTGGACGTCCGGGAGATCGCCACCTTCACCGATTACTTTATCCTCTGCTCGGGAACGTCCGACCGGCAGGTTGCCGCCGTCGCCAGCCACATCGAGGAATCGCTCAAGAAAGAAGGCGTCCGCCCGCTGGGAATGGAGGGCATGCGCGAGGGGCGGTGGGTCTTGATCGACTACGACGATTTCGTGGTCAACGTCTTCCTGGACAGCGTCCGGGATTTTTACCAGTTCGACCGGTTGTGGGGATCCGCGCCGGAAATCCCCATTCCCGAGGACAGATAGACAAAGCGGAGGAACCCCACGCATGGCGGTCCGACTGCTCTTTCTCCTGTTCGTCGTCATTTTGGTCGCCTTTTCGTACATCTCCCTCCTGAACGGCCAGCACATCCAGTTCTTCTACTCCTCCACCCGCCAGGTGGAGGTGACGGTCAGCGAGCTCGCCATCCTGGCCTTTTCTCTCGGAGCCGCCATGGTGATTCTCGGCACGATGGTCAAGGATGTGACCCTGGCCTCCAAAAACTGGAAGGAGAGGCGGGAAAAGCAGCGCCGGGAGGCCGCCCGGGCCCGTGTCGCCAAGGCGGCGGGACTGTTCCAGAGGGGACTGCTCGATGACGCCGCCGCGGAACTGCAAAAGAGCCTTTCCGTCAACCCCGACGACCGGGAGGCGCTCGCCCTCGTGGCCGACGTGGAAATCGAGCGGAAGAATCTCCTGGAGACCGTCAAGGCACTGACGCGGATCAAGCAGATCGACCCGTCGGACATCACGGTCTACTTCCGTCTCGCACAGCTGTATCGCGAGATGAACGACCTCGAGAATGCGCTGTCGCTGCTCCGGAGGATCGAAACCTCCGACGGCGAGAACCTGCGCGCGTGGGAAGGAATCAGGGACATCCACATCGAGCGGAAGGAGATGGTGGCCGCGTACGCGATGCAGAAGAAGATCGTCAAGCGCAAGGGGAAAAACGCGGACGCGGGGGACAAAACCCTGTTCGACGCTCTCCGGTACGAGAAAGCGGTCTGCCGCATGGCGGAAGGGAAGACCGACGACGCCGAGAGGCGCCTTCGGGAGCTCATCAAGGACCAGCCCCTCTTTACGGCGGCCTACCTCGCCCTCTCCGAGCACCTCCGGGAGCGGGGAAGCGTGGAGGAGGCGACGGATACCTTCCTCTCGGGATTCCGGGCGACACGCAACGCCGTCTTCCTGATCCGGCTCGAGGACCTGGGGGTGGAGACGGAGAGGCCGGAGGCGATGATCGCGGTGTTCCTCGACCTTCTCCGGGAGGGCCCGTCCTCTTTCGATGTCAACCTGTTCCTGGGGAAGTTTTACCTCCGCCTGGAGATGAACGACGAGGCGCTGGAACAGTTATTGAAAGCGGAAATGCTGGACCCGGAGCGCGAGTCCGTAAACGTACTGCTTGCCGAGGCGCTCCGGCGGAGGGGTCGGTATGAGTCGGCCTGCCAGCACTACCAGCGCGCCTTCGGATACAGGCGCCGGTATCTCATCCCGTTCCGCTGCACCGGATGCGGCCAGACGACGATCAAGTGGGCCGCCCGCTGCTCCTCCTGCGGAATCTGGAACAGTTACGCCATCTTTCACGGGCAACAGGAACACGCCATCCCCGCCACCGTCCGGTGATTCCCGCGGAGCCCGCACGCGTCTGCGCACGGCCTGGAAGAACGGGTACCGGACGGTTTCCGGGGAAATCGCCCTTCTGCGATCGCTGCTTCCTCCCGCAACGCCCGACCTCTCTTACGACGCGGTAGGAGTATGGGCCACCGTCGGAACCGGCGAGCCCTTGCCGGTTGCATTTCCGCCCTGCCCCCGCCACCGGCCGTTTGAACTCGCCCTTTCCCTTTTCGCCTACGAGGAGAATGTCCGGGAGGGGATCCGGGCCGCCAAGTATGCGGGGAGAAGCGACGTGGCGCGCACCTTTGCGCGGCGCTTCTTCGAGGCGATCCGGGGAGGTTGGGCCGACCGGTTCCCGGCCGGATTCCGGCCGACGGTCGTCCCGGTTCCGATTCGGCCGTTGAAATATTTCCGGCGAGGGTACAACCTTCCCGCGCTTGTGGCTCTCCCTTTAGGCCGGCTCGCCGGATGGCCCTGCGACCCGCTCCTCCTGCGAAGGACCGGGGAACGCCGGCCCCAGGCGGGATTGCCGCTTGCCGCCCGGGATGAAAACGTCCGGGGGGCGTTCACCGTCCGGACCGGCGCGCAGCTTCCCCGGCAGGTGCTTCTCATCGACGACGTGTACACCTCGGGGGCGACCGTTGCGGCGTGCGCGCGAACGTTGAAAATGGCCGGGGCGGAGCATATAGTGGTCCTGACGGTGGCGCGCGCCAATCTTTTCCGTCACCCGATGCCCATCCCGTACCAGGCAAATACCAGGGAGACCGCATGATTTCTCCGTTCCAGGCAGCCGCCCTGCAGTTTCCCATCCGGATGGGCGACGTGAAGGCGAACGCCTCGCGGGCCTTCGCACTCCTCCGGGACGCCGCGGAGGGAGGGGCCGCCCTGTGCGTCCTCCCGGAGATGTGGAGCACGGGCTTTTCCTACGACAACCTGAAGACGCTCAGCAACACCACTCCCGGGATCCTGTACGATCTCCGCCGCTTCGCGGCCGACAGACGCGTCGTCATAGCCGGCTCGCTCCCTGAGCGGTCCGGGAGGTCCGTGTACAACACGCTCTATGTCATCAACGCGACGGGGACGATAACGGGCGAGTACCGGAAGACGCACCTGTTCTCCCCCTCGGGGGAGCACCTCCACTTCCGGAGGGGGACGGCCGCCCTGGTGGCGCACACCTCCGTGGGAACGATCGGTCCGCAGATCTGCTACGACATCCGGTTCCCCGAGCTGTCCCGGAAATATTATGCCGAGGGGGCCACCCTGTTCTGCGTGCCCGCGCAATGGCCATCCGCCCGGAAGGCCCACTGGGACCTGCTCACCGTCGCCCGTGCCGTGGAGAACCAGCTCTTCGTGGTGGCGGCCAACGCGGTCGGGAAGTCGGGGGAGTTCCAGTATTGCGGGGGATCGGCCATCGTCTCCCCGTGGGGGGAACGACTGGCCCAGGGAGGAGAGGACGAAAGCATCGTGATGGCGACGATCGACCCTGCCCGGGTCGAGGACGCCAGAAGGAGAATCCCGTGCGCGCAGGACAGGAACGAACGCGCCTACCGGAAGACCCGGCCAAAAAGATAATCCCCCGGCGTGCCGTACGCGCCCTCTTTGCCCGGTTGCACCGCCAGGGGAAGAAAATCGTTTTCACCAACGGGTGCTTCGACATCCTGCACGCCGGGCACGCACGGTATCTGCGGGAGGCGGCCGCGCTCGGGGACGCTCTCGTGGTGGGCTTAAACAGCGACGCGTCCGTGCGGCGCCTGAAAGGAGAGGGACGCCCCGTCCAGTCCGCCCGGGACCGCGCCTACCTTCTGGCGTCGCTCGCCTGCGTCTCCTTCGTCGCGGTGTTTCCCGAGGACACGCCGGCTTCCCTCATCCGCGAGGTAGACCCCCACATCCTCGCGAAGGGGGAGGACTGGAAGGGAAAGGAAATCGTCGGCTCCGATTTCGTCCTGTCCCGGGGCGGGACCGTCCGGACGATCCGGCTCCTCCCCGGGAGATCCACCACCTCCATCCTCCGCCGCGCAAGGGAAGTGAAGGAAAAACGGTCGTAACTGCCG
>JBAUKK010000101.1:0-7567 GCA_049577645.1 Candidatus Deferrimicrobiaceae bacterium | reverse complement strand
GAAGATGGCGAGGGCGTCCCTCCGGATTCCGTCTCCCATCCTACAACTCCAGCAGTACGGGTATGATCATCGGTTTCCTGTCGAGTCGCTTATTGAAGAACCGGCGCAGGGCCTTCCGGATGCCGGTCTTGATCTCCGCCGCGTCCTTCCTCGCTTCCGGACCCGCCTCCCTCCACGTGGAGATGACGGCCTGCCGCGCGTCCTCCATTATAGTATCGGAAGCGTTTTCGGAAACCACCCCCCTGGTCACGATATCCGGCCCGTACACGATGTCGCCCGTGGTCTGCGTGAGGGCCAGCACGACGATGACCAGGCCGTCGTTCGAGAGGTGGAACCGGTCCTTGAGAACCACGCTCTCCACCTCCCCCACCCCCTTCCCGTCCACGTACAGACGACCGACCGGTACCTGCCCCCCCCGGGTCATCACCCCTTTCGAAAACGCGAGGATTTCGCCGTTCCGTACGAACTCCGGATGGGGAACCCCCATTTCCCGTGCGAGGGCCTTGTGCATCAGGAGGTGCCGGGGCTCGCCGTGGACGGGGATGAAGTACTCCGGGCGGAGGAGACGGACCATGCTCCGGAGCTCCTCCCGGCTGGCGTGGCCGGACACGTGGACCTCCGAGATCTTTTCGTACCGGACGTCGGCTCCCGCCAGGAAGAGGTGGTTGATCACGTTTGCAATCGCCCGTTCGTTCCCCGGGATGAACTTCGAGGAGAGGACCGCCGTGTCCCCTTCCCGGATCCGGACGTACTTGTGCTCCCCCAGCGCCATCAGCGTGAGGGCGGACCGGGGCTCCCCCTGGCTTCCCGTGGTCAGGACAGCAACCTCGCGGCCGGGCAGGGTCTCGGTTTCCTCTACCGGAAGGAGGATGTTCGGATGCGGAAGCTTCATATACCCCAATTCGATAGCCGTCCCCACGTTCCCCACCATGCTCCTGCCGCAGAGGGCCACCCTGCGGCCGTTGCGGGCCGCTGCGTTGATGGCCTCCTGGATCCGGAGGATGTTCGATGCGAACATCGCAACGATGACCCGCCCCGCCGCCCCGCCGAATAGTTCCGAGAGAGCCTCGCCTACGAACGCCTCCGGGAGGCTTCGCCCCTCCCGCTCTACGTTCGTGGAGTCGGAGAACAGGGCGGTCACCTTCTCGCGCGCAGCCACCTCCGCGAGGCGGTCCGTGGCGGTAGGGATGCCGTCCAGCGGCCGGGTATCGATCTTGAAGTCCCCCGTATGAACGAACACGCCGTCCCGGCATCGCAAAATGTACCCGAACCCCCCCGGGATGCTGTGGCAGACCGGGAATGTCTCCACATCGAAACCGCCGATACGGAACCGGCCGGCCCGGTCTACGCTCACGAGCTTCGCCACGCCGTCCAGGCCGTGTTCGGCAAGGCGGTTTCGCAGGAGACCAAGTGTCAGCGGGGTTCCGTAGACGGGGAGGTCGATCTCCTTCAGCAAAAACGAGACCGCTCCGATGTGGTCCTCGTGCCCGTGCGTGAGCAGGATCGCCCGGAGACGCTGGGAGATCTCCTGGAGACAGCCGAAATCGGGGATGACGAAGTCGATCCCCAGCATCGTGTCGTCGGGAAACATAAGGCCCGCATCCACGAGGATGGCGGACTCCCCGTCGTCGAACAACAAGGAGTTGAGCCCGACTTCGCCCAATCCCCCAAGGGGGATGATACGCAGCGGCATTACGGCTTTCCCGTCATACGAGGACCGATCCGGACGACTGGCCCTCGTTCTCGCGCCTTGCGGAAAGGATCCGTCTACGGAATTCCTCCGCCATTTCCTCCCGGGTCAGCGCATGCCCGTCGTCCGAGTCCATGGCGGGAAGGACCCTTACGACGAGTACGGCGGGCCGGAAGAGGAGCGATCCCCGCGGGAGGGCCGTCCTCCCCCCGTCGAGGAGCACCGGCAACAGCGGGATCCCCTTTTTCCGCGCCAGATAGAACGCTCCGGGCTTGAATTCCCCGACATCCCCGTCCCGGCTGCGCGTTCCTTCCGGGAAGATGACCACCAACTGTCCCCGGTCGATACGCACCGTCGCCTCGCGAACCAGGTGGACGGCGTCCCGCGGGTCCTCCCTGTCGATGAAGAGGTTCCCGGCTTTCCTGATGGCGTATCCGAACAGAGGAATCCGGCCGAGCTCCCGCTTCGCAAGAAACCGGACCTCCCGGGGGACCGCGGCGAGCAAGAGGGGGATGTCCACCAGGCTCTGGTGATTCGCCACCAGGATCGCCCCCCCTGACGGCAGATATTCCAGCCCCCCGACGCGGACCTCCCACCCCCCGATACGTATGAACTTCCTCCCCCACCACCGCATGACTCCCGAGGGGATCCGGTCCGACCTCGACAGAAAACCGGCAGCCGAGGCCCCCAGGGAGGAAACCAGGGTGAGGAACAGAATGGCGGCGGACTTGACAACGCCTGAAATCACCAATCCGCTTCCTCCCGAAAACTGTAAAAAGAACAACTACCTATTATGACATGGTCCAGCACCGGAATCCCCACGATTCTCCCGGCGGACCGCAGTCTTTGCGTGACCTCCCTGTCCTCCCGGCTGGGGGAGGGGTCTCCGCTCGGATGGTTGTGCACGAGTACGACCGCCGCCGCGCGCTCCGCGACCGCGGAGGCAAACACCTCCCGCGGATGAATGAGGCTCCCGTTCAGGATGCCCACCGAGACGCGATCGCACCTGAGCACGCGGTGCTTGACGTCGAGCAGAACCGCCAGGAACACCTCGACGGGGGAGTCGGCGAGGAGGTATCGATACTTCTCGAACACATCGAGCGATGACCTCACCGGTTCGGCCCGCGGGGAAGGAGGGGACAACGCGCGACGGGCGAGCTCGAGAACCGCTTCCCACCTCTCCCGCAGGGGGCCGTCGGCGGATTTCTCTCCCGCGGCGACCTTTCGCATCCTCTCCCAACACTCCGGAAAGGCGGAGCGGAACAGGGTCGCATCGTCCACCTCTTCGAACGGACGCCCAGGACGGCCCACCCTTCTCCTCATTTCCCCCCCGGTTCCGATGATGCCCGGAAGGCGATTCAAATTCCATTCCAAAAATTCCGGAAAGGTCCGGAGGACTTTGGGCGATAATATAGGTATGGATTCCCGAGAAGCCCTGACGCTCGCCTCCCGCCTGCGTTCCAACATCGAGATCGTCCTCCTGGGCAAGAGCCGGGAGGTGGAACTTGCGCTCGCCTCTTTCCTCGCAGGGGGACACATCCTGCTCGAAGACATTCCCGGAACCGGGAAGACAACCCTCGCGCGGGCGATTTCAGCCAGCATTTCCGGGACGTTTCGACGCATTCAGTTCACGAGTGACCTGCTGCCCCAGGATGTGATCGGGGTACACATCCTCGATGAGGCCAAAACGGGCTTCACCTTCTCCCCCGGTCCGCTTTTCGCGAATATCGTGCTCGCCGACGAGATCAACCGGAGCAACCCCCGGGCGCAGAGCGCCCTGCTTGAGGCCATGAGCGAGCGGCAGGTATCGGTCGACACGAAGACGTACCCTCTCCCCGATCCGTTCCTCGTCATCGCCACCCAGAACCCTTTCGAACTGCACGGGACCTATCCTCTCCCCGAATCGCAGCTGGACCGGTTCAATCTCAGGCTCCGATTGAACTACCCCGACCGGGAATCGGAACTGCGGCTGATCCGGGAGAACACCCTGGCGGGCACCCGGGACGGTCTCCATCCGGTGATCGTCCCCGAGCAGATCCGCCGGATCCGCACCCTGGTCGACCAGGTCACTGTCCGGGATTCGATCGTGGCGTACATCTACCGGATCGTGGAGGCCACGCGGCGGCACCCCTCGGTGCGGCTCGGGGCGTCCCCCCGTGGCGCCATAGGCGTCAAGAGCACCTCCCAGGCGCTCGCTTTCCTCTCGGGCAGGGACTTTGTCACCCCCGGAGACGTTCGGAAAACCGTGACCGCCGTCCTCTGCCACCGCATATTCCTCGCGGGGGAAGCCCCGGAGACGGAGGCCGGGGAGGCGATCCTTTCGGAGATCCTCGAGGCCGTCCCCGCTCCCGTATGAGGAACCTCTTCCGGAAGCTTCGCCTGCCGCGGAAGCTCCGGGTAACCTTCCCGGGGAAATGGTTCCTCGCGCTCACCATCGGCGTAGGCGCCGCGGCCATCAACACCCGGAACAACCTGCTCTACCTGGCCCTCAGCATGAATCTCAGCCTTATCATCCTCTCCGGCATCCTGTCCGAATGGTGCCTGCGGGGATTGCGTATCCGGGTGGGGCATGCATCGGAGGCCTTCGCCTCCCGGGAATCCCTCCTCACCGTCAGCTGCTCGGCCAAGGGAAAACGGTTTCCGTCGGTTTCCATTTCCGTTACCCCCAAGCTTCCCGGAGTCCGAAAACCGGCCTGGTTTCCCGAGATTCCTCCGGGGGGAGCCGACTCGCGGGTCGTTTCGTTCCGGCCCGATCGGCGGGGCCCGCTTCCTTCCTTCGCGTGCACCGTCTCCACCCGGTTCCCCTTCGCCCTCTTTGAAAAATCCGCCGAAGTGACCCCCCCGGGGAGGGGCCTGATCGTGTACCCGGAACCGGGCCGGACGGAGGGTGCATCCCCCCGCGAGGCGTTCGGCGGCCATGCCGGGGGGAAGGCAGCCGGGGGAAAAGAGGGAACTTCGATCCGCGGTGTGAGGGGCCACATCCCTTCCGACCCGGTCCGGGACATCCACTGGAAAGTTTCGGCCCGGATGGGAAAATGGATGGTAAAGGAAAGGGAGGCGGACCCCGTGCGGACGGTCGACCTCCTGCTGCCGGTCCCTTCGCCCCCGCGGGAATTCGAACTGCTCGTTTCGCGGGCCTGCGCCCTCGTCCTCCGTTGCGAGCGGGACGGAGTGCCGTACCGTCTCCGGGTCGGCGACCGGGTCTTCGTCGATTCCACGGAAGGCGGACGGCGAAGAAAGGCGCTTTCGGTCCTCGCAAGAGTCCAGGCGGACGGCTCCCTTCTCCCGGGGAAAAGCAGGGAGGGCAGGTGATGCAGCCGGAGGGACGAGTCCGGATTCCGGGCGTCCTCTGGTTCTCGCTGCGCGCCCATTGGGCCTCCGGGCTGCTCCCGCTTGCCTTCCTCACGGAAATCTCCCCCCCGGCACTAGCGGTTGCAACAGCGGCGTTTGCCGTCGGCGCGTTCCTGGACTGGACAGGCAACCTTCGGCGAGGGTGGGGCCGGGCCGCCTCCCCCCTCCTGATGGCGGGGGCCTTCGCGGCAGTCGCCGATCTCGTCTTCGGAAGCGGCGACCTGCTCGTCTCCGTATCCCTTCTCCTGCTCGGCGTGCAATCGGTCAAGTTCCTCCTCCCCAAAACCTTCCGGGACGGGTGGCAGCTGTGCGCAATCTCGTTCCTCGAGTTCCTCGCCGCGGCTGCAAGCACAACGGAAATCCAGTTCGCGGGATTCCTTTTCCTGTTCCTGGGACTGTCCGTCGGGGCGATGTGGGCCCTGCAGACCGAGGAATCGGCGGAGGCAGGAGGGGCCGCCCCCCGCGCCCAACCGGGATTCGCCTTTGCGATGCTCCTGCTGTCCGCATTGGCTGGTTTTCTCTTAACGGCGGTGCTGTTCGCGATCACCCCCCGCATCGGAATCGGGCAGTTCCTGCATCGCCAGGGGAAAGGCGGAGGGCTAACCGGCTTCTCCGATACGATCTCCCTGCGCAACGTCACCTCCGTCAAGGCCGACCGCAGGGTCATCGCCCGGATCGAGTTTCCCGAACTGGCCGCGGGGGTGTCGCCTTCCGGCCTCTACCTGCGCGGAGGGACATACACCCGCTTCGACGGAACGAAGTGGAGCCGGGCGAAAACAGCGCTTGCCAGGGTTCCGAAAGCCGGGCTCCACTATTTCCTCTCTCCGCGGCCGGCGGCTCCCCTCTCTTCCGCGGAAATCTTTCTGGAACCGACAGGCCACTCCGCCCTATTCGTCTATCCGGGGGCGGTAACGGTCGAGGGAGCCCTGGGGGAAATCCGGACCGATGGCGGGGGAAATTATCGGCTGTCGGCGGGGAAATCCGCGGTCCGCTACGTCCTCCGTTTCTCCCCGGAGAGGCCGCCGGGGGGATTTCGCCTTTCCGGCCCCGGCGACGATTACCTCGCCCTGCCGCCCGGTGCAAACGAAATCCGGGAGCTCGCCAGACAGGTAACCTCGCAGGGAAAGTCGGACGGGGAACGGACCGAGCTCGCGAGGCAGTTTTTTCTGAACGAGTTTCGGTACAGCCTGACCGACGTCGCATCCTCGGTCGAGGAGTTCCTGTTCCGGAAAAGGGAAGGGTACTGCGAACATTATGCCGCCGGCCTGACCCTTCTCCTGCGGGCGGCGGGGATTCCCGCGCGGATCGCGGCGGGATACCTGGGCGGCGAGTGGAGCGATGTCGGGAAATACCTCATCGTCCGCCAGTCCGACGCGCACGCCTGGACGGAGGCGTGGATCGGCGGCAGGTGGGTCACAGTGGACGCGACGCCGTCTCTCGGCGAGGACAACCCGTTTTTCTCCCGGACGGGAAGGATCGGCATGTACATTGACTGGACCAGGCAGCGGTGGAACAAGTACGTCGTGAATTACTCGCTGCGGATGCAGGCGGAGGCCGTGTCCGGGGGATGGTTTACGCTGCGGCGGTCAGGAAGACGGATCCGGGGTACGATCAGGAGCGCGGGCGGAGGTATTTTTCGGGTGGCCGCGGTCTTCGGCCTGGCCCTGGCGGCGCTCCTGCTCGCCTGGCGCATCCGCGGACGCGTACCCTTCCGGTATCCCCGCAGGCCCGGAGAGGGGGAACTCCCTCTCCCCCGGCCTTATGCCCGGCTGCTCCGCCGCCTGTCGGCCGCCTGCCGCCGGAGATCCGCCGGCACTCCCTTCGAGGAATACCTCCGGGAAGCGGCGGAGAGAACCCCCGTCCTCCTCCCCGAAACCGCCCGATTTCTCTCCCTGTATCACCGCGAACGCTTCGGGCCGTATCCCCTCCCTGCGGAGGAGTCGGCCGAGGCAGGCAGACTCGCGGACTTGCTCCGGCGGAGGCTCTTCCGTCCCGAAACCCGATAGGGAAAAAATTCCCGGGCACACGGATTGCATCGCATGTGAGTAAACGGTTCGGTACCAGCGGGTGAGGGCGCCGGGATCCCGCGGAAAGTCAGGGAGGGCCGACCCTTGCTCGTTCGCGTGCTCGCATCCACCATCGCGGGGATCGACGCGGCCCCCGTGGAAGTGGAAACCGATATTTCGAAAGGGCTCCCCTCCTACACCGTCGTGGGGCTGCCGGGGGGAGCCGTGCGCGAGAGCGCGGACAGGGTGCGCGCCGCGATCCGCAACTCCGGCCTCCCGTTTCCGGGGCGGAAGATCACCATCAATCTCGCCCCGGCCGACTTGAAAAAGGACGGGGCCCTCCTCGACCTCCCCATCGCCCTCTCCCTCCTCTGCGCGGAAGGAGTCGTCCCGGCGGATTCCCTGGGGAAATTCCTCGTCGGTGGCGAACTCTCTCTCGACGGGACCGTCAAACCGGTACGGGGGGTCCTCTCGCAGGCCCTTCTCGCCAGACGGAAGAGACTTTCGGGAATCATCGTAC
>JBAUKK010000100.1:0-11178 GCA_049577645.1 Candidatus Deferrimicrobiaceae bacterium | reverse complement strand
GTACACCGGGCCGGGCTCTTTTTTACTTACCTGTTGTCGATCCGGCGATACTACGCGTGGACGGCGTAACCGAACATTCGCAGGAAGATCATCTCCTCGCGGGACCCCGCCTCGCCGAGTTCGAAGCTGCCGGAGATCTCCGGCCGGGGGACCTCGCGGACCGAAAAAACCGTTCACGGTCACCCCCACGCGTCGATCGCCTCCTTCATCAAGGTATCCGATTCGGTGCGTGAGGGGAAACGGGAGAATCCGGAAAGAAATACCCACTTCTTTCCTGTATAATCAGGAAACCATCCCGTGGAAACACCCAAACAGGAGGAAAGTTCATGGCACTGAAAGGATCGAGTACGGAAAAAAATCTGCTTGCGGCATTCGCCGGGGAATCGCAGGCCGGGAACCGGTACACCTTCTATGCGGGCATCGCCTCCAAGGAGGGGTTCGAGGGGATCGCCGGCATCTTCCTGGAAACGGCGTCCGACGAGAGAATGCATGCCAAGCGTTACTTCGAACTGCTCGAGGGAAGAGACGTCGAGATTACCGCCGCCTACCCGACCAGGATCGGCAACACCGCCGTCAACCTGGAGGCGGCTGCCGCCGGGGAGCACGACGAGTGGTCCCATATCTACCCGACCTTCGGTAAGATCGCGGAGGAGGAAGGGTTCAAGGCGGCCGCAACGATTTTTTTCCGTGTCGCCGAGGTGGAAGTGGAGCACGAGAAGCGGTACCAGACCTTGCTCGCGCGATTGAAGAACGGGACACTGTTCAAGCGGGAGAATCCGATCCTGTGGAAGTGCCTCAAATGCGGGCGCATCCACGAGGGTACCGAAGCGCCGGAACGCTGCCCCACGTGCGCCCACTCCCAGGCCTGGTTCGTCCCTGCGCCGGAGAACTACTAAGTCCCGATCGCCTCGCGTCACGGCAGGGGGAGAACCCGCTCCCCCTGCCTTTCCACAAAGAATGTGGATAACCTGTGGACTACCATGCGGAACATTTACGAGTGCTGATATAAAAAAAATACGCGGTCGGTCCAGCAACAGGTTTCTCTTCGAAGCCGAACAGCATGCCCATTTTTTAAGCGTCGTTCCGGAGGAAATTCCAAAACTGTCGAGCCGGAAAATCTGAGAAAATATTTTTCGTAACAATAAGGAGCCCCGTCATCGATTCCTTTTCGGGGGGAAAATAGGATCCGTTTCAGGAAAGGTTGACGATGAAGCAAAAGATCTCCGCCACACTCGATTTCCTCAGAACCGGCATCTGGGTGCTTCCGGTAAAGGACCTCTCCCGGACGGAAACGTTTTTCGTACGCACGCTCAAGGTCTTTCTCATGACGATCCGGGGCTTTCAGGATGATCATTGCTCCGTGAAGGCGTCGGCGCTGACCTTCTATTCCCTGCTTTCTGTTGTCCCCATCATTGCGATGATTTTCGGCATCGCAAAAGGATTCGGGTTCGACAAGAGACTCCAATTACAGCTCCTGGAAAAATTTTCCGGCCAGGAGGCCGTGTTGCAGAGGGTTTTCGAATTTTCCGCCTCCCTTCTCCAGAAAACCCAGGGAGGCATCGTCGCCGGGATCGGGGTCGCCCTGCTGTTCTGGTCCGTCATAAATGTGCTCGGATACATCGAGCGTTCGTTCAACGACATCTGGAAAGTCGAAAAGTCCCGCGGTTTTGGCCGGAAAAGCAGCGACTACCTTTCGGTCGTGTTGGTATGCCCGCTCCTGTTTGTCATGGCAAGCAGCCTGACGGTAACGATGGCGGGCAAGGTGAGATACGTGGCGGAGTTCGTTTCCCGCCTCGGAGTGCCTCCGGGTCCAATCCTCCTCCTTCTGGGCATCATTCCCTATTGCCTGATCTGGGCGCTGTTCTCTTTCATTTACATCTACATGCCGAACACGAAAGTCCGTTTCCGGTCGGGGCTGATCGCAGCCGTGGTCACCGGAACCGCCTACCAGGCCTTCCAGTGGTTATACATCACTTTACAGGTCGGCGTGGCCCGGACCAACGCCATCTACGGAAGCTTTGCCGCCCTGCCCTTGTTCCTAACCTGGTTGCAGATCAGCTGGATGATCGTCCTCTTCGGATCGGAACTCTCCCATGCCGTCCAGAACGTACACACCTACGGGGGGACCGCGGACCCGGAGAAAGTCAGCCCGTACAACAGGAAGCTTCTTTCCCTGCTGATCGCCCGGGTGGTGATACGGAAATTCTCCGAAGGGAAAAAACCGCTGACCGCCCCCGCGGTAGCCGATGTCCTGGAAATGCCCGCCCACCTGGTACGCCAGCTCCTGTCGGATCTTTCGGCCGGCGGGCTTTTCTCTATCACGATACTTGAGGAATGTGAAGAGGCCGCCTATCAGCCCGCACGGGACATCCACACGATCACCATCACGACCGTTCTCGATGCACTGGAGCGAAGCGGTTCTGTGGCCCTGGCGTTTCCCCTCACGGAAGACTTCCGGGCAGTCTCGACGACTCTGGACGCCTTCGGGACCGCGATCGATACCTCCCCCGCCAACAAGCTCGTGATGGACCTTTGATCCGGCCGTTGCTTTCGCAGCCGGAGACGGCCCCTTCCCCCTGATCCAATCGTACGCTCCTCGCTCCCGCATACGATCGCTCGCGATTAGATAGATCCGTTCATACTCAATATTTGCTTGTAAAATATATCTTTAGATCGCACCAACTTACGTATTGACAAGATGGTATATGTTTTATACATGTTAAAGATGAGATAAAGAGGAGAACACGGGCTTCACGTCAATCAGCGATAACCTTTCGGACCGCGGGTGGGACGCAGCCGGATCTCCGGCTTTTTCTTCCCCGCCGTAAAGGAGGTGAGGATGCTCTCCTTGCTGAGGCGGTTGGCGTTGCGACAGGACGGAAACCGGAGGTGCGCTGGCCTCGGACTGATCGACGAAATGCGGTTGCGGTCTCTGGCAAGACGGTTGACGTTCCCACGGGGAGGAAGCGGGCAGCTGCCCGGAGCAGGGCTGATCAACGAAAACGGGGAGCCCGCCTGGGAGGATCCCTCCGGGGAGCCGGGGCATGAATTCCGAAATTTCGTCTATGAAATGCTTCGCTGCCCGAAGCAGGCATAACGAATGGAGAGTTAACCCTTTGAAGATAATCGACGGGACAAAACTCTACGAGGTGGAAGACCTCGTGGCGATGCTCAAGGTTTCCCGTATCACCGTGCAGGGGTATCTGCGGTCGGGCAGGATCAAGGGGGTCAAGATCGGGAAACGATGGCACGTGACGGAGAAGAACCTGAAAGACTTTCTCTCGGGAGACACGCAGGGAAAAGCATCGCGGTAACCAGGTCCTAACCCTCCCGTTCTTCGGGCAGCATCGCCTCGATTTTCTTCAGCGCAGATAAGGAACCGTCGGGGATCGACAGATGCGGTTCGTCAACCCACGGCTCCCGCGGATTGATCCGGACGACCGTCACCCCGCGCCGGCGGCCGAGACGTTCACTCATGGCGCGGATGGTCGGAATGGCGGTACCCGCGCCCATTTCGATGACCACCGTCTCGCATCCGCCGGTTTCCTCGAGGAATGCCCCGAACAGACTCTCCTGGCGTTCGGTGCGATCGCCGAGCCAGGAAATATCACCGAACATCAGGATATTGGGCCTGGCCACTCCGCCGCAACGGGGACATCCGGGGATATGCAGGGCGCGCATGGTCCGTTGATCGACCGGAATCTCCTCCCGGTTCGGCCAGATCGCGTCGGAACAGGGCGAAAGGCACTGCAGGTGGTGTATGGAGCCGTGGACTTCCAGCACCTTCTCTTCCTCGAACCCCGCCTTTTGAAAATGACCGTCCACGTTGGAGGTGACGACGAAATGCGCCAGGCCGAAACGACGGATCCATTGCCTGAGAATCCGAAACCCGTCGTGGGGCTCCGTCTGGCGGTAGAGATGGGTCCGGTGACCATAGAACCCCCAGCCGAACCCCGGATCGTGGAGAAAATGGGTCGGGTTGGCCGCTCCCACGAAGGAAATTCCCAGCCGCTCGTACATCGGGTACGCCTTCCAGAATCCCCGCTCCCCCCGAAAGTCCGGCAGACCGGAGTCCACCCCCATTCCGGCCCCGGAGGCGATAATCAGGGCCCCGGCCCTCCCGATCGCATCGGCAGCATTTCGGCAAACCTCATCGGAATCCATCCCGCTCCCCGCCACTCCCGCATCCTTATCGGACCGTGCCCTGCCCACCGTTTCCGCCAAACGTGTCACGCAGACGATCTTCGCCGGTTCGATATCGAAGGTATCGTGATTTCCTGCCTGGGGAAAGCCGTGACAACTCCTTTTTTCGCGGAGGTGACGATTTTAGGCACATTCCATGGGACATTCCCGGGTTCTTCCCCTGTCCTGGTCTCCCCCGTCCCGTCCCTGATTCCTGGAAACCACTGTTTCCTTTCACATTTCTTTTCTCCCGCCATTTGGCACGCATCTTTCATGTCATTGCCGTGGAAGAAGGAGAAAAAGGAAGACCGGGACCTTGAACGTTTTTAAGGAGGAAGGCCATGATGACCAGACTGCCCTTCGGTATCCTACTGATTACGGTATTACTCCTGACGGGGGCTCTTCCCGCAGTTGCCCAGGAGACCATCGGCGTATTGCACAACTCCACAGGCTTCGTTACGGTCACCCGCGAAGGGAAGGTTTTCCCGGCACCCGCAGGGACGAAGCTTGTTGTCGGTGACATCCTGAGCACCGGCTCGGGCGGGTCACTGGGCGTCATCCTCCGGGACAACTCCACCCTCTCGCTCGGGCCGGACAGCAGCCTTGTCATCGAAACATTCCTGTTCTCTCCCGCCGAAGGAGAGCTCGGCCTGGTGACCCGCCTTACCAAGGGGACCATGGCATACCTTTCCGGGCTTATCGGCAAGCTGGCCCCCGAATCGGCCCGTTTCGACACACCGACTGCCTCCATCGGCATTCGGGGCACCTATTTCGCGGTGAAGGCCGGTGAACCCGTCTCGCAGTAACGGGCAGAGAAGCGGACCGGGACGACGGGAAGAAGTCAGATGGTTTTGGCGGATTTTCCCAAAAGGTACGTCTGATTGACCGACTCCCCCAATTCCCCGTAGAAGGCGAATTCGCTTTCTTCCTCCGGAAGCGAAAGATTCGTGACGTAGCTCCCGCGAACCATTTCCCGCGCGCAACGGGCCACTTCGGACCAGGGGATGAATATCGGGGGATGGAAGAACCGGAGCAGGAAAATCACCGACAGTCCTATACCGTGCTGACTCAAGCGTACGAAAACCACTCCCCCGTAGCCCGCGGGGTATACTCCGCTTCCCAGGGACATTCTCACGAAAGTATATCTCCGGGAATCCGGGACCTCCCTATACGGGAATTTTCTCGCGATCCTTTGCCATCCGCTCCACAGGGATAGCATTCCGCTGACACAAACCAGGATTGCCAGGGCGGCAATGGGAGACCAGAGAATCAAACCATTCCCCTCCATTTCCATCTCCGGCGATTCATTCGATATCCCCCGTCACAAATACAGCAGGGCATTCGGTGAAAAAGGATAGCGCCTATTCCGGGAAATGCCAAGACCGCTTCCTCCCTGTCTTCATCGGAGGGATTTGCCGCTTCGGGCTCTTGAGAATTTCCGGAATTCCCGATACTATGACCATGGAACCGCCGTAGATATCTTCACGGAAAACAAAGAAGAACGGACTCCGTTATCCGGAAGCCCATCATCCCCGGAAAGTGCCGGTTCTTTCGATGAAACTGCTGCATTTCCATAGAACTCCCGCGCTCTCCGATACGAAGAGGGACAGTCTCCTCTCGTTCGCCAGGAAAAACGTCTCCCCGCACATCAAAAGGATCGAAACGGAGTACTGCTTCAACGTCGAGACGTCGGCGTCTTTAACCGAGGCGGAGGTAGACACGCTCCGGTGGCTTCTGGCCGAGACCTTTGCGCCGGACCGGTTCGCCTCCGGGAGTCTCCTCGTCGGGAACCAGGGCATCGAAGTGGGACCCCGAATGAACTTCACGACGGCATGGTCGACGAATGCCGTCTCGATCTGCCGGGCGTGCGGCCTGGACAAGATCAGGAGGATCGAGCGATCGAGAAAATTCCGGCCGGTAACGGATTCTACGCTTGGCAAGGACGCGTGGGACAGATTCCTGTCCGAAATCCATGACCGGATGACCGAATGCCCCTATCCCGAAACCCTTTCGACCTTCGAGACGGGAATACGGCCGCAAGCCCACCGCACCGTCCCGATCATCGAAGAGGGGATTTCGGCGCTTCAGGAGATCAACGCGACGCTTGGACTGGGACTGGACGCCTGGGACGTCGAATACTACTACGACCTCTTCGGCAAAGACCTCAAGCGCAACCCGACAGATGTGGAGTGCTTCGACCTCTCCCAGTCGAACAGCGAGCATTCGCGCCACTGGTTCTTCAAGGGGAAGCTCGTCGTCGACGGCAGGCGGGTTCCGGAAACGCTGATGGAGATACTCAAGGAGCCCCTCAAGGCGAATCCGGCCAACAGCGTGATCGCCTTCCGGGACAACTCGAGCGCGATCCGGGGATACCGGATCCGCACGATCCTGCCCGAGCACCCCGGGCGATGTTCGCGGCTCACCGTGGGTAATCCAACCTATCACCTCATCTTCACGGCGGAGACCCACAACTTCCCGAGCGGCGTCGCCCCGTTCCCCGGGGCGGAGACGGGCACGGGGGGAAGGATCCGGGACGTCCAGGCCACGGGACGGGGGGGGCTCGTCGTCGCGGGCACCGCCGCGTATTGCGTCGGAAACCTGCGGATCCCCGGCTACCGGCTCCCCTGGGAGGACCCCTTCTTCGAATACCCGGGCAACCTCGCCACGCCACTGCAGATCGAGATCCAGGCGAGCAACGGCGCCTCCGACTACGGGAACAAGTTCGGCGAGCCCCTCATCCAGGGATTCACCCGCGCGCTCGGCCTGCGGCTGCCGGACGGGGAGCGCAGGGAATGGATCAAGCCGATCATGTTCACCGGCGGGGTCGGGCAGATGGATTCCCGGCACGGGGAAAAAGGAAGGCCGGAATCCCGAATGCTCGTCACGAAGGTCGGGGGGCCCGCGTACCGGATCGGCATGGGGGGCGGGGCCGCCTCCAGCATGATCCAGGGGGAGAACATCGCGGAGCTCGACTTCAACGCCGTCCAGCGCGGCGACGCCGAAATGGAGCAGAAGATGAACCGCGTCATCCGCGCCTGCGTCGAGATGGGGGGGGGAAACCCCATCGTGAGCATCCACGACCAGGGCGCCGGGGGGAATTGCAACGTCGTCAAGGAGATCATCTACCCGGCGGGCGCCAGAATCGAGATCCGCAAGATCCTGAGCGGGGACGAGACCCTTTCCGTCCTGGAGCTTTGGGGCGCCGAGTACCAGGAGCAGAACGCGCTCCTCATCCGTCCCGAAAGCGCCGAAAGGTTCGAGGCGATCTGCCGCAGGGAGAAGGTTCCCTGCGCCTTCATCGGGCAGATCACGGGGGACGGCCGGATCGTCCTGTACGACGAGATCGACGGAAGCACGCCGGTGGACCTCGACCTGGAGAAGGTCCTGGGCGACATGCCGCAGAAGAAGTTCCGGCTCAACCGGATACCGCCCGCACTCGCGCCTCTCTCGCTCCCGAAGAACCTGGCCGTCCGGGACGCCCTCGACCGGGTCCTCCGGCTTGTCTCCGTCGGGTCGAAGCGATTTCTGACGAACAAGGTCGACCGGAGCGTCACGGGGCTGGTCGCGAGACAGCAGTGCGCAGGGCCGTTGCAGCTGCCCGTTTCCGACGTCGCCGTCATCGCGCAGAGTCACTTCGGGCTCACCGGGGCGGCCATCTCGATCGGCGAGCAGCCGGTAAAGACCCTCATCGATCCCGCGGCGATGGCCCGGCTCACCGTCGCAGAGGCATTGACAAACCTCGTGTGGGCGAAGATCACCCGGCTCGAAGACGTCAAGTGTTCCGGGAACTGGATGTGGGCGGCGAAACTGCCCGGCGAGGGGGCGAGGCTCTACGACGCGGCAGTCGCTCTTCGGGACATCATGATCGCCCTCGGCATCGCGATCGACGGCGGTAAAGACAGCCTCTCCATGGCGGCCAAGGTCGGCGCCGGGGAGACGGCCGAGACGGTCAAGTCGCCGGGGACGCTGGTGATCTCGGCCTACGTCCCGTGCCCGGACATCAGGAAGGTGATAACCCCCGACATCAAGCGGCCGGGAAAGAGCCGGCTTCTCCTCATCGACCTGGGCAACGGCAGGAACCGTCTCGGCGGATCGGCGCTCGCGCAGGTGTACGGGCAGGTCGGCGACCGGTCCCCCGACGTGGACGACCCGAAACTGTTGAAGCGTGCCTTCCGCGCCGTACAGGGACTGATCGCGCAGGGCGTAATCCTTGCCGGGCACGACCGCAGCGACGGCGGGCTCGTCACCGCGCTTCTGGAGATGGCGTTTTCGGGAAACTGCGGGCTGGACATATCCGTGGGAAGCGAAGATCCCCTCCCCTTCCTGTTCTCCGAGGAGCTCGGGCTGATCGTCGAGTGCCTTCCGAAGGATGAAAGGACCATCATCTCCCGGCTTAAGGATGCAAAGGTCCCCTGCCGGATCCTTGGGCAGACAACCAGGGCCAAGCGGATCAAGGTAAAGATTGGCGGCCGGATCGTCCTGAGCGAAGATATGAGGGCCCTGCGGGAGACCTGGGAGGAGACAAGCCACCGGCTGGAGCGGTTCCAGGCAAATCCGAAATGCGTCATCGGGGAGAAAAGGAACATCTTCGACCGGCCCGGACCGTCGTACAAAATCACCTTCACGCCAAAAGCCGCATCCCCTCCCCTGCTGCGTAAAAAGAAAAAGACCGCCGTCGCGGTCATCCGGGAAGAGGGAAGCAACAGCGACCGGGAGATGGCGTCCGCTTTTCACCTGGCGGGTTTCGACGCCTGGGACGTGACGATGACCGATTTCCTCGATGAGAAGGTCGACCTTGACAGGTTCCGGGGAATGGCCTTCGTCGGGGGTTTCAGCTACGCGGACGTCCTCGACTCCGCCAAGGGCTGGGCCGGCGTGATCCGTTTCAACCGGGGGATTTTCGAGCAGTTCCGCAGGTTCTACGAAAGGACCGATACGTTCTCCCTGGGCGTTTGCAACGGATGCCAGCTGATGGCGCTGCTCGGCTGGGTTCCGTGGGCCGGGATCGAGGACAGGAACCAGCCCCGATTCATACAGAACCTCTCGGGTCGGTTCGAGTCCCGGTTCGCAACCGTCCGGATATTCCCAAGCCCCTCCATCATGCTCAAGGGGATGGCCGGCTCGACGCTCGGGATCTGGGTCGCCCATGGCGAAGGCAGGGCCTACTTCCCCGATCGGAAGATCCTAAAAAGTGTGGAGTCCCGAAGTCTCGCCCCGGTCCGGTACGTCGACGACCGGGGAAAGGTGACGATGCAGTACCCCTTCAACCCGAACGGTTCTGCGAGCGGAATTGCGGCCGTTTGCTCACCCGACGGCCGGCACTTGGCGATTATGCCCCATCCGGAGAGAACATTTCTTAAGTGGCAATGGGGGTTTATGCCAGAGAAGTGGAAGAAGAACTTGAAGGCCTCCCCATGGCTTCATATGTTTCAGAATGCTCGGGAATGGTGCGATCGGACCTGACAATCCCCTCGCGCCCGGAGAAATCCTCCGGTCACGGCAGATAGGGCCGGTCCTTCATCCGTTTCCCCGCCTTGTGCTTGCGGGCCTTGAGTCTCCACCCGATATCCCCGATGACGGTGTACAGCCACGGGGAAATCGTCTGTTTCGCCATCAGGGAAACGGCTTCGCCGGGAACCTGCTCCCCTTTCGACAGGGCTGCGGCAGCCAGGTCGAGGGCCTTCCTTGCGTTCCGGGCGACCCCGCCCGCTTCCTGCACGGGGCGACCGCCGATCGACCCTCCCCCGCCCAGAGAAAGCCCTCCCATCCATGCCATCCCGGCTTCCTTTGCGAAGCACCGGCAGAAGGCGATGGCCGTGTCGCACTGCCGCGCTTCCGGAAACCCGCAATTGATGACAGCCGCGAATCTTGCTCCGGAAAAATCCGACCGCTCATTTCCGGTCGCACGCCAGTTCATTCCGCTCATCGTGATACAGGGTGCATTGACTTTCCAGATCCCCTTTCAGTCTGGCCCTGGCGCGGTGCAGGCGGATCTTGACGGTCTCGAGCGAAACATCGAGCAACCGGGCGATTTCCGGGTTCGAGAACCCCGCCAGGTCGCTCATCACGAGCACCGACCGGTACGGTTCCGGAAGGGTTTCGATTCGGCTCCGGATGCAGGCGTTCATCTCCTTCCGGATGACCTGGCGCTCGACGGGAAAGAGGCCGTCACGCCGCCCGCTCCGTTCCCCGTGCCCGAGGCCGTCTCCGTATTCCGCGGACAGACCGCCGTCCGTCTCCTCCGCGGCTTCCTGCCGGAACGAGGGGTTGCGCAACCGGTCGAGAGCTGTGTTCGTCGCGATCCGGTAGATCCATGTGGAGACGCGGGACTCGCCCCGAAAAGCCGGAAGGCCACGCCCAACCCTGACGAAAACCTCCTGGGAGAGGTCCTCCGCCTCATGCCGTCCGACGAAACGGGACAGGTAGCGGACGATTGCCGGATGAAAGTGAGCGTAGATCGTATCGAAATCCATGATCGACTTCCTCCTACGGGAAGGACGGCTTCCTGCCGCGCACCTTGATGCTCGATACGGCGCCCTCCAGCTCCGCGACCGCCCCGGGCGAAACGGATAGATCCTCGATCCATCCCATCACGACCGGGTCTACGAAGAAAGAGGAGACGGGAAAGAACGACTCCTCCACTATTCCGACGTCCCCGAACCCTGCGGCCGCAATCGTTTCGAGGTACTCGTCCTTCGGGATCGCCCCGGCGATGCAGCCGACATATGCGGACACGGACTCTTTCACGGATTCCGGAAGCGGCTTCGACAGGACCAGGTCGGATATCATCAGCCGTCCGCCCGGCTTGAGCACCCGAAACGCCTCGTCGAACACCTTTCGCTTTTCCGGGGAGAGGTTGATGACGCAATTGGAGATGACGGCGTCAACCGTCCCGTCGGCGACGGGGAGGTTCTCGATCTCGCCAAGGCGGAATTCCACGTTCTTGTATTCGCCCCACCTGGCGTTCTCCCGCGCCTTCTCGATCATCTCGGAAGT
>JBAUKK010000099.1:0-5251 GCA_049577645.1 Candidatus Deferrimicrobiaceae bacterium | reverse complement strand
TCTTTCTCCGCTTTCGCAAACCAGCCTGGGGTTTGCCAGTATCTTCGCCCGACCGTCCGCCATGAGGATATTGAGTCTTGCCTCGAAGTCGGATGCGATTCCGAAAGAGGTGTTTTCCCGGGATCCGTAGGACCAGGAACCCTTTGCGGGGAGAGAATCCGGCCACCGGATGCCGAGATGGGTTGTTGCCCCCTTGCTGATTTCGATTATTTTCAGATCGTAGGAGAGGAGTGTTCTCATCTCCTCAGGGAGGGAAATCCGGAGATGGACCCCTTGCCGCGTCCGTGCGAATGTCTCGATAAGATTCCTGTCCCGGGTCGTGGGGACGGTTCCGCTGATCATCACCGACGATCCAATGGGAGTGACGATCAATCCGGGGAAGGCTGCCGTAAGGTTCCTGGCTTCCTCTGCCAAGGCGCCGGCTTCCCCCACGACATGAATCATCCATTCCCGTTTCTCGTTTTTCCTCCAGATGACGAGATCCGTTTCCCCCACTTTTTTCCCCACGACCAGGATTCCGTCATTATGGGGAAGGGGACGCGCCTCAATGATTTCCGGGTCCCCGATGGATACCCTCCTCGCGTTCTGCCATTCGATGATGTGCTGGAATCCCGGGCGGAGGCGGATCGTTTCTGCAAACGAGGCGGGAGGAAGAAGGGAATTCCAGAAGACACAGAAGAGAAAGGAAAACGCAAAAAAAGGGGAGCGGATCATTCGAGTTCCCATGCATGGAAAGCGGAAGGCGCGCTTCGTTCCCGAATTCCTGCTTTCCAAATTTCGATGGGCGGAGAGGATTTCGCAAACACTCCCTTTCTCTTCTGGGGCCTGCTGCTGTCAGCAGGATTCCGGAGGAGCCAGGAGATGCTCCCTCCCCGGGCAGCCGTGGAAAGTCTGGTTGCCTCATCCGGGGTTACGGATACGGTTATGGTGTCGATTTCGTCCTCTTCTTCCCCGGAGGAAAGAGGGAGGAAATGGCGATTCACGGCTAACACCGGGACATGGAAGAGCAAGGGGGTGAATCCCCGGCGGTCTTTTTCCTCCTGAAGCAGGTCCACATGGTCTCCGGGCCGGAGGAGTCCGGAGAAGGAGGCCTTCCTGTCCGCCTCAATCGTCATGGCGCGCCTTCCTTTCGTAATGGTCAGGGAGAACGAATCCGCAACGAACGGTTCTTCCACGTCCGTCCACAGGACCGGCTCGCCTTCCGATATATCCACCCTTGCCTTTGCCCCCAGAAGGAGGGAAAAGTCCGATGCAGGAACATTCCGTCGGCTTGTTCCGACGGAAGGAACGGCTCTCTTCGACAGGTTTTCCAGGGTAAATGTCGCTCCGGTGGGAATCGGGGTGGCCGCCACGACGATATCCGTCGGAGCGGCTTTCCCCAGGATGTCTCTCTCAACAGCGGAGATACGTTGTCTGGCTACGATGATGGCAAGCGTCGTCAGAACCAATCCGGCGATGAGAGGAAGGAAATCCGTCACCTTATTTTTCCCGTTGCCTGATGTACAGGAAGTCCCCTTCTTTTTCATCCAGAAAGACAATGGCTGTCTCCCTTCCGTTGCGAATTGTCCCTATGCAAACCGGCGTTGCGCGTTCCTTCCTGTCGACAAACGTCCACCCTCGGGCGGCAAGATTCTTCCTGGCGTATGTTCCCTTCGGGGAAATCTTCCCCGAGGTGATATCGAGGGAACCGAGTCCGGATTCCATCCCCATGTTGTTCTCCACGCGAAGACAGGACGGCAGGGGGGACGAACGGAATCGCATTCTCGGCGGTATCTCGGAGAGAATGTCGAGGACGCAATCACCCGAATCCAGGGGTTCCCGGGGGATACGGCCGATATCGATCCCCTGTTTGCGTAATTCCTCCCGCAGGAGAGAATTGCCGCTGGATGGTTTCCCCACGGAGTACCATTTGCCATCCAGGGAAAAGAAACGCGTTGCGGAGGGTAATCCGTTGATGCGAAGGGGGAAAGCGTATACCGAGAACGCCCCGGCTATCAGCAAGGCGGCAATGAGGCTGGCGACCGGTTTCAACGGATCACTCCCAGCAGAACAAAACCCCGGACCCATCGGCGCATACGTTCTCCGGAGGAGGTGTCTTTTCCCCAGCAATCCACATTCGATTCCGTCTGCTGGAGGATCCTCACGGTCGGCATCCATCGAGGCGCCCCGATTTCCATCCATCTCTTCCGGACCTCCACGGACGCCGTCGTTCTGCCCGCAAGGGTGGGAAAGGGAGCCGGGAAAAGGCGGGAGTTTCGTTTCCTTACGGAACGGATGTCAACCGTATCTTCCTCGGGGAGTATGGACAAGGAAAGTTCTCGTTCGATCCCGCGATGATTCCGCCCTACGCGGAGTGTTTCCGTAAATGCCGCGGATTCCGCCCGGGATTTCAGAATGGAGGTCCGTGTAGACGCGTATGCGCCCAGGAGCAGGACAAGGAGGATCGGCATGCTCAAAGCCATTTCCAGAAGGGCTTGTCCTTTATTCCGGTGATTTGTCATTCTTCCTCCTCCAAACCGTGAATCGTGATCTCCAGGACATTTCCGTTGCGCTTCCTCCGTAAGGCTCTGCGGAAGTCTCGAACAAGAACCGGTTCCTCGATGCGGGAGGGAAGAAGGGAACGGGAAGGGAAGAAACCGCCTTGAAGCCGGCAAACCGGACCTTTTGGCGAACGGGAAGATCGGTTTCGGGAACCAGCATATGGATCGGGCCCGGGGTGGTTCCGAGCAGGGATTGCAGGGCGGAATCGATGATTCCCACGACTCTTCCGGCTATCTTTTTCGCCCATTTCCACTTGCGGATTTTTCTTTTTACGTTGTTGATGGGGGAGATGGCATCGGCCAGGGTGAGCGGAGGACTTCGGGTCAGGTGAAGTGCAAGCGTTCTTTCGTGGTCATGAGGTCCTTTCGGGTCGAATGGGTGGAGAATTCCTGTAACTTGCAGTTCCCGGGACAGCCTGACGGTTTCCGCCAACACGATATAGGGGATCGCATCCTTGATTTTTTCGGCCCAATTTGCGAATTGGCGGGCTGTGTTCCAGGAGGAACGGATGACCCGTGCCGCCTTCCTCGAATAATCCAGAAAGGCGGGCAAACCAAGCCCCGTCAACGCGGCGACCGCCATGGCTGCCCACAACACGGATGTCCACCGGATAAGCCGGAAACACTGCTCGATTCCGTCGTTCAGGGCGGCGATCATGTTGAGCCCACGTGCTTCCCAGGTCGCGGCCGAGAGGACGATGGCATCGACCGCATTGGCGGATGCGACCTTTTCGGTACCGAGATGGGAAAGGTACACCGCCATGAACATCACCGAAAGAATGGCCGTGAGGGTGGTGAGGAGAAGCACGGTCGCCTGCCCGTATGCGCCCTGGCGAAGGTGCAAGGTCTGTCTGGGAAACATCGATATCATCGTCACTCCACGGTCACCCAACGTGACGAATGGAGAAGAAGGAAATATTGCTCCTTGGTCCGTGTTTTCTTTACCGGTGCGATGGCGAAAAGGATCCGGTTGATCCACGGCACGCTGAGTTCCAGCCAATGGGTAAGACGCAGGCAGTAGGCCTCCCCCGGGAGAGCGGAGACCGCAGGGTCGCCTTTCCCCTGACGGGAGAATTCGATCGATGTGAGTCGAGTGGATCCCCATTTTCCCCCCGGGCGGTGGAGGCAAAACGAGGCGGCTTCCGCCAGAGCTGCCTCCTTGGCTTTCCGAACGTCGGTACGGGCATGGACCGCGAATTTTCTGGCGGCGAAATGGGCTGCCGTTTCCACCGCACTCTGCCCCGCCAAAAGAAGGGAGAGCTGGATGGCCCCCATCATCACCATCAGGAGGACCGCACCCCCGACAAGAAATTCCACCATTGCCGCTCCTCGCCGGTTACCTGTTTTCCGAGGCATAGTCCTTCAGGGTTCTCTGGTTCGTCTGCTCTTTCGCTTTGGTCGCGAGAGATTTCACCTGAATGGAGCTTCCCGACATGGCGGCAACGATAGTGGAGAGCTGATGCCGGAGCTGGTTGCCGAAGATGTTTACTACCCCGATCGCGGCGATGGCGACAAGCGCGACGATGATGATGTATTCGGTAAGGCCCTGGCCGCCTTGTTTCGCTATCCCTGACCCTTTTCGCTTCATGCCTGCGTCCCTCCTTTGCCTTGCGGGTTTGCAGGCGGGTACGAGCAAGGGGCATACCCGTCGTTGCCCGGAAGAGAATCGGCGAATACCGGTGAAAATCAGGAGAGATGGACGAGGGGGATCACGAGGAGAGGGCGATGGGAGATCAAGAGAGGTTTGATTTTCAAACTGCTGGTTCGGCGATCGAACCTACAGCGTTGTTCGGATACCGTACTTCTTCAGTTTCTCGAACAAGGTGGATTTGGCGATACCGAGCTCCCGGGCGGTGCGGGTCTTGTTGCCCTTCTGCCGGGACAGTTCGCTCAGGATATTGGTTTTCTCCGACTGTTCCCACCGTGACAGGGACTGCTCGATAACTTCCGGGAAGGTATCGGAATGGGGGGGCAGGAGGAAGGAGAAATCCCCGGGCGCGAGAGAGGGAGAATCACTCATCACCACCGCCCGCTGAATGGCGTTCCGGAGTTCGCGCACGTTACCGGGCCAGTCGTACGTGGAAAGGAGTTCCAGCGCGGGACCGGAAAGCTCCGGTACTGGTCGATTCGCCCGGGAAGCGGCATCCGCAAGAAAGTGCATCGCGATCGGGAGAATATCCTCGCGTCTGTCCCGTAGCGGGGGGACTGTGAGTGTGATGGTGCTGACACGGAAGTAGAGATCGTCGCGGAAATTCTTTTCGGACAGTTCCTTCCTCAAGTTCCGGTTTGTGGCTGTAAGGACACGGACATCCACGAGAATCGAATCGTTCCCTCCGACCCGTTTGATCTCCTTCTGTTCAAGAGCGCGCAGGAGCTTGGGCTGGAGGCGGTAGGGAAGCTCGCCGATTTCGTCCAGAAAAATGGTCCCGCCGTGCGCGATCTCGAATGCCCCTCTTCTTTGCACGGTTGCACCGGTGAACGCCCCTTTTTCGTGGCCGAAGAGTTCGCTTTCGATCAGCTCCGGGGAGATTGCTCCACAGTTGACGATTACGAATGGGCTGTCCTTCCTCAACGAACATTCGTGGATTCCCCGCGATGCGAGTTCCTTCCCGCTGCCCGTCTCCCCTTCAATCAAAACGGGAAAGTCAGAGCCGGCCACCCTATGAATATTTGAAATAAAATCTTTTATTACGAAACTATTCCCTATCATA
>JBAUKK010000098.1:0-13561 GCA_049577645.1 Candidatus Deferrimicrobiaceae bacterium | reverse complement strand
TTTTTCCGCTGGAAGGGGCACGCCGATCACTCCCGTGGAGGAGACGAGAAGGGAACCGTCCGGGAGCCCGAGCGTTCTGCATGCTTTTGCGGATATCCTTCGTACCGCCGACAGCCCTTCCTTGCCCGTGCACGCGTTGGCGTTTCCGCTGTTGGCAACCACGCCGCGCAAGGCCGACCGGGACGCAAGGCCCCTGGCCCATACGACCGGCGCCGCGGCGACCTTGTTCCGTGTGAAGAGAACGGCGGAAGTGCACGGCCGGTCGCTCACCACGATCGCGAGATCGGGCTTCCCGCCCTTCCGGATCCCGCACCAGAGGCCGCCCCCCCGGAACCCGGGCACAACGATCTTCCCCGCGGCGAGCACCCCGTCACGCCCCCATGCCGCAGCACTTCTTGTATTTCTTCCCCGAGCCGCAGGGGCATGGATCGTTGCGCCCCACCTTCTTCGAGGAATGACGCTGGGTGGTCACCCCCGCACGGGAAATGTCCCCGCGGGAGAGGTTTACCCGGCGGGGGGGAGCGGGCGTCGACCGCGCGGCCTTCTGGGGCTCTTCCTCCCGCTGAACCTTCACGTGGAAGAGACGCTTGAGCGACTCCGCCTTGATCCGGAACACCAGATCGGCAAACATGTCGAACCCTTCCCGCTGGTACTCCTTCAGCGGGTCCTTCTGTCCGTATCCCCTGAGACCGATCCCCTCCTTGAGGTGGTCCATCGAAAGGAGGTGGTCTTTCCACAGCGCATCGATCGTGGAAAGGAGGAACATCCGCTCGAGGTAACGCATCGCATCCTCGCCGTACTCCTCCTCCTTCTTCCGGTAGGCGGAACGGGCCCCCTCCTCGATCCGGGACGCGAGCTTATCCCGGGTCAGCCCCTGCACCTCGCTCTCCGGAATCTCCAGCCGGTACCCGAATTGGGCGAAGGCGGCGTCCCGCAAGCCGGAAAGGTCCCACTCCTCCGGGTGCGCTTTCTCCTCCGTGAAGCGCTCGACGTGATCCTCGGCGACCTCCTCGGCCATTTCCATCACTACGTCCCGCTGACTTTCCCCCGAGAGAACATCCCTGCGCATGTCGTAGATGACCGTTCGCTGCTTGTTCATCACGTCGTCGTACTCGAGGAGGTGCTTCCGGATGTCGAAGTTGTGGCCCTCCACCTTCTTCTGCGCGTTCTCCACCGCCTTGTTGATGAGGTTGTGCTCGATCGGCTCCCCTTCCTCCATCCCGAGCTTCTCCATGAGGGGGG
This sequence comes from Candidatus Deferrimicrobiaceae bacterium, assembly GCA_049577645.1. Taxonomy (GTDB): domain Bacteria; phylum Desulfobacterota; class Deferrimicrobia; order Deferrimicrobiales; family Deferrimicrobiaceae; genus CSP1-8. The sequence goes on along the minus strand of JBAUKK010000098.1, from coordinate 12,319 downwards.
AAATCCGGTCCGATCCGAAGATACGGAGGAGGTCGTCCTCGAGAGACAGGTAGAACCGGGACGACCCGTGGTCCCCCTGTCGCCCCGCGCGGCCGCGGAGCTGGTTGTCCACCCGCCGCGACTCGTGCCGCTCGGTGCCGATGATGTGGAGGCCTCCCTTCTCCTCCACCCCCTCGCCGAGCTTGATGTCCACCCCGCGCCCGGCCATGTTCGTGGCGATCGTCACCTTGCCGGGCTGGCCCGCCTCGGCGATGATCTGCGCCTCCTGTTCGTGGTGCTTGGCGTTCAGGACGTTATGGGGGATGCCGTGACGGTTGAGGATGCCGGAAAGCCGCTCCGACTTCTCGATCGATACGGTCCCGACGAGGACCGGCCTGCCTGCCTCGTGAAGGGCCAGGATCTCCTCATAGGAGGCCTGGAACTTCTCCTTCTCGGTGCGGTAGATCTGGTCCCGGAGGTCTTCCCGGATCATCGGCTTGTTCGTGGGAATAACCACCACATCGAGGTCGTAGATCTGCTTGAACTCGACCGCCTCCGTGTCGGCGGTGCCGGTCATGCCCGCCAGCTTGTCGAACATGCGGAAGTAGTTCTGGAAGGTGATCGTGGCGAGAGTCTGGTTCTCGTTCTCGATCCTTACCCCCTCCTTCGCCTCCACGGCCTGATGCAGGCCGTCCGACCAGCGCCGTCCCGGCATCAGCCGCCCCGTGAACTCGTCCACGATGACGACCTTGCCGTCCTTCACCATGTAATCGACGTCGCGCTTGAAGAGGACGTGGGCTTTCAGCGCCTGGTTCACGTGGTGGAGGATCTCGATGTTTCCCGGGTCGTAGAGATTGTCCACGTTCAGAAGGCGCTCGATCTTGGGGATCCCCGAGTCCTCCTCCAGCAGGACGCTGCGCGCCTTCTCGTCTACCTTGTAGTCCTCGTCCTTTTTCATAAAGCCGACGATCGAATTGATCCTGGCGTACTTGTCCGTCGACTCCTCGGCCGGGCCGGAGATGATGAGGGGGGTCCGGGCCTCGTCGATCAGGATCGAATCCACCTCGTCCACGATCGCGTAGTGGAGGTCCCGCTGGGCCATATCCTCCCGGCGGAACTTCATGTTGTCGCGCAGGTAGTCGAAGCCGAACTCGTTGTTCGTCCCGTAGGTGACGTCGCACCGGTAGGCCGCCTGCCGCTCGGGATCGTCCATCCCGTGTACGATCACCCCCACGGACATGCCGAGGAACCGGTAGATCGCCCCCATCCACTCCGCGTCCCGCTTCGCCAGATAGTCGTTTACGGTGACGAGATGGGCTCCGCGCCCCGTCAGGGCGTTCAGAACGAAGGGGAGGGTGGCGGCCAGGGTCTTCCCTTCACCGGTCCGCATCTCGGCGATCTTCCCCTCATGCAGCACCACGCCGCCCACGAGCTGGGCGTCGAAGTGGCGCATGGCGAGAACGCGCCTGCCCACCTCGCGGACGGTAGCGAAGACCTCGGGGAGGAGCTGGTCCAGGGACTCCCCTATCGAAAGCCGCTGCCGGAACTCCGCCGTGCGCGCCGCAAGACGGTCGTCCGGGAGGTTCGCCACCGTGGCCTCGAGGGAATTGATCCGGTCTACGATGGGCCGAATCCGTTCCAGCACGCGCTCATTGGCCGTGCCGAACACCTTTTTTATGAGATTTTGCAGCATCGAAGAGTTTCCTTTTATTGGCTGCCGTCTCTAAAAAAAAACGCTCCGACGGGGAGGCGCCCCGGGAGCACTAAGTACTCCGTTTCCTGATCTGTGAAGGGGAGCACTTGGCGACTACGCCCTTTCCCTCCTAATTCAGGAAGCGGACCGGGTTCACGGGGAGGCCGTTCACGTGGACCTCGTAGTGAAGATGTGGGCCGGTTGTCCGTCCCGTGTCGCCCACCTTCCCGATCGGATCCCCTCTCAGCACGGTGTCGCCCTTCTCGACCAGCCGCTCCGAAAGGTGCGCGTAGATCGTACGGTAGCCGTTCCCGTGGTCGATGACAACGAGGTTTCCGTACCGCGACTCGAAACCGCACCGGACCACCTTGCCTCCCCCCGCCGCCTTGATCGGACTCCCCTTCGGGGCATCGATATCCAGGCCGTGATGGAAGACCTTGGTGTCCGTGAAGGGGGAAACACGGACGCCGAACCCCGACGCAAGCAATCCACGGGCCGGCCACAGGGAAGGCAGGCTTTCCAGGTAGGTCCTTCGGACGTCAAGCCTTTCGCATATGACCTCGAGGTTTTTCCCGTCAACCAGGAGGCTTTCCTTCAACTGGTCGCACCGAAGATCGAGGAGGCTGTCCAAGCGGTTCGTCGCAGATGTCTCGGGCGTTTCCGCTCCGCCGATACCCATCCTCGCCGCGGTTTTTTTCCTGCCCGGAAGCAGCGCCTCGTTGATGTTGACGAGGGACCGGACGCGGGCGTCCAGCGTTCGGATTCGCTCCACCTCGGTCTCCAGGCTCTCGAATTTCGCATAGAGGCTGTAGAGCGTCAGGTTCTGCTCGCTGACCCGGTGCCGAAGACTCGCAAGCTCCCTCACCTTCGCCAGATTCTCCCGGTAGTCATAGATAAACTGTGTCGCCAGGACGAAAAGAAAGGCGAGCACCCCCGTGGCCACGGCCATTCCGGTCCTGCCGATCCGGAATTCCCGGGACTGCCCGTTGGCACTGAACCTGATGGAATATGTGAATCGCTCCCCCAACCTTTTCCCTGCCCCCCAACCCAAAAAAAGCAGGAGGTACCGTACCATAGGTACGTTTACGGTGTCAACGAGGGGGCCGTCCCTGTTGAGAGACAATCCTGCCTTATGCGGGGGTATCTTACCCCGTGGCCCGTTTCTTGAACTTCTTTTCCGGTTCCCGGTTCCGCGCCACAACCGGGTCGACGATTTCGCCGCAGTTGAGGCACCTCCAGGCGTAGAAAAGGTCCAGCAAGTCCTGGAACCGCTCGTATACCATCGCCCCATTGCAACGGGGGCACCGATTATTGTGTCGTCGCGCCATTTCCTACCTCCTACGACATTTTGATGCCCCGGCGAGAATCCGGTTTCAGGCGCAAGTTTCCCCCGCATTTGCCGAAATAGTCTGGTAGGATGTCCTGACCACGCACGGAGGAGAATTGTTGGCAGCCGCAAGGAAGCGCATCGGCGAACTGCTCGTGGAGACCGGGCTGCTGTCCGAGGAGGACCTGACCCGCGCCCTTTCCGAACAGCGGACGCAGCGTGGAAAGCTCGGCGACGTCATCATCGCCATGGGGCTGGCCACCGAGGACGAGATCGCCCAGGCCCTCTCCCTTCAGCTCGGGATCCCGCTGATCGACCTTGCCAACACGCCCGTCGAGCCCCCGGCGATCGAGCTGATCCCCGAGAAGGTCGCACGGAAGCACCTGATCGTGCCGATCTCGATCGAGGACAGGGACCTCCACATCGCCATGGCCGATCCCTTGAGCTTCGAGGCATTCGAGGACGTCCGGTTTGCCTCCGGCTACACCATCAGGCCCGCTATCGCCACCCGCTCGGGGATTCTCTGGGCAATCGACCAGCACTACCACCTGGGGTCGTCCTTGAGCACAATCGTCAAGGATATCGCCGATGAGCGGCTGGTGGAGATCGTGCAGGAAACCGGGGAGACCGACAGGCGCGACACCGAGGACCTGCGGAAGAAGAGCGAGGCGGCCCCCATCATACGGATGGTGAACCTTTTCGTCGCCGAGGCGGTCGACCAGGGTGCCTCGGACATCCACGTGGAACCCTCGAAAACCATCCTGCAGATCCGAAACCGGGTCGACGGGGTTCTCCGGAAATCCCTCGACTTGCCGAAGTGGGTGCAGGGAGCGGTCATCTCCCGGATCAAGATCATGGCCAAGATGGACATCGCGGAGAAACGGCTTCCCCAGGACGGCCGGATCGGGGTCCGAGTCGGTGTGAAGTCGTTCGACCTCCGGGTGTCCACGATGCCCGCGTCATACGGGGAAAAGGTGGTTATCCGGATCCTCGACTCGTCCAATGCCCAGATCCCGCTCGAGTCGATGGGGATGTCCGAAACCGATCTCCGGAACCTGGAGACGCTGATCCGCCGGCCGCAGGGGATCCTGCTCGTTACCGGCCCCACCGGATCCGGAAAGACGACCACTCTCTACGGAGCGCTCCAGAAGATCAAGTCCGTGGAGCGGAATATCACGACGATCGAGGACCCCATCGAATACGAGATTCCCGGCGTCAACCAGGTGGCGGTGCAGGAGAAGATCGGGCTCTCCTTCGCGTCGACCCTGCGCGCGATGCTCCGCCAGGACCCCGATGTGATCATGCTGGGGGAGATGCGCGACCTCGATACGACCACGATCGCAATGCAGGCGTCGCTTACGGGACACCTGGTCCTCTCGACGATGCACACCAACAGCTCGGTGGGAACCGTCACCCGGCTTCGCAACCTCGGGATCCCTTCCTATCTCATCGCCTCCACCTTGACCGGCATCGTGTCCCAGCGGCTGGTGCGGGTCATCTGTCCGAAGTGCCGCGTCAAGGCCGAGCCGTCCGATCTCGACCTCGCTCGGATCGGGCTGGGGAAGGCGAAAAAAGGAGAGATCACGTTCTACGAGGGGGAAGGATGCCCGGCGTGCGCGGGGACGGGATACCGCGGCCGGACCGGGATTTTCGAGATTCTGCCGTTCCACCAGCAGATGCGCGACCTCGTGAACGGCAAGGGCTCCGAGACCGACATCCGCCAGCTCGCGGTAGCCAAGGGGATGGCGACGCTTGGCCAGGCGGCGCTGGCCAAGGTGAAAGCCGGCGTAACAACGCTTTCGGAGCTGTACCGGGTCGTGGAGATGGAGGAGGAATTCGGCGCCGGCTGCCTGCACTGCGGAACGTCCCTCGGGGCCGACTTCGTGATCTGCCCGGGGTGCGGTCACTCCCTCGTCTCGAGCTGCCCGTCGTGCCGGAAGATGGTCTCCCCGCACTGGAAGTTCTGTCCTTATTGCCGTAACAACTTTGCGGAAGAGATCCGGAACCGCTCGTTCGCCTAGCGCCGGCCTCCAGAGATCCATTCCCTCAGATCCCGGCATTCGAGGGCCGCTGCAGGGGGCCGGTCCCCGGAAGGGTTTCGTCGCGAGACGAGAGAGCCCCGAGGCGAGGCGGGCAAGCGCAGGAGCAAGCGCGGAGGCGTACGGTCAGTACGCCGCACAAGCGAGCGACGAGCACGCCTGACGCAGCCCGGGGATCGCTTGTCGCAGCAGAAAAGGCATCCCTGGCGACCGGCGCCTACGGCTCGGTCTACACCGCCAGCCCTTTGTCGGACTCCCTGCGCCCGGCTCGGCGTACCCGTAGTACGCCTGCGCCGTGCTCGGTCGTCCTTCGCGGTCTGACGGCGCATCCGCTTCGCCTCGACTGCCGACCCTTCCGGGGACAGGCCCCTCCCACCGTTTTCGTTGCCCTCCCTCACCGTACCGCCGAGGGTACGCCTCGGTCGGGCGCCTCGCCGGACGGGGCGCATCGGTCCTCTCAGTGCACGGCCTCTTCCGGGAACGGACCTCTGGAAGCCGGGGGGCTTTGTTTTCAAAGGCTCGGGGGATCCCCTGCGGCGGTTGCCTCCCCCAGATCGTTTGCAAGGGGGCACTTGCGTGCGGATACCGGGGACCGTTAGGCGATGCGGGGGGGGTCCCCTGAGCGGCGTGTGGAGCGAGTTAGGATTTCCCCGCGAAGCGGGGATCATTTCGGCGAGCGGAACCCGCAGCGAGCGGGCGCCAGATCGCAAGCGTAGTGAAGGGGAAGCCCCCCGCGAGCCGGGGTCTCCGGCGATCAACGGAACTCAGACAAAGTGGCAGGCGGCGTGACGTCCCGGCGCGACCCCGCGCAGCAGGGGGCAGACCTCTTCGCATACCTTCTGCGCCATGAAACAGCGGGTGTGGAACCGGCATCCGGGGGGAATGTGAATGGGACTCGGAATCTCCCCCGCAAGCACGATTGTTTCCCGCGGCGCGCCCCCGGGCATCGGCACCGCCGAGAGGAGACTCCTCGAGTAGGGGTGGAGCGGCTCGCGGAACAGGTCGGCGGCCGGGGAGACCTCCATCAGTTTTCCCAGGTACATCACGGCGACGGTGTCGCTCATGTGGCGGATCACCCGCAGGTCATGGGAGACGAACAGGTAGGCCATCCCGTATTCCTCCTGGATGTCACGCAGGAGGTTCAGGATCTGCGCCTGCACGGATACGTCGAGGGCCGACACCGGCTCGTCCGCCACGATGAGCCGGGGGGAGAGCGCGATCGCCCGGGCGATTCCGATCCGCTGTCGCTGCCCGCCCGAGAATTCGTGCGGATACTTGTCGGCGGCATCCGCGGACAGCCCCACGCGCAGGAGGAGCCGCTCGGCGTTGTCCCTGACCTCGCCGCCGCGGGCGATTCCGTGGACCCGCCACCCTTCCCCCACGATGTCGCGGACTCGCATCCGCGGATTCAAGGAAGAGTAGGGATCCTGAAAGATGATCTGCATCTTCCTCCGGATCCGTCGGAGCTCCTCGCCGGACAGCGCCGTGATGTCAAGGCCCTCAAAGATGACCCTGCCCGCATCGGGCGGGAGCAGGCGTATCGCCACCCGGCCGAGCGTCGTCTTTCCGCACCCCGACTCCCCCACGAGTCCGACCGTCTTTCCCGGGGGGACGTCGATCGACACGCTGTCGATCGCATGCACCCGCTGCGTCTCGGAGGAAAAGAACGATTCCCGGACCGGGAAGAACTTGTAGATGTTCCTCAGGGAGAGGAGAGCGCCGTTTGGCCGGTTCATCCTCCCTCCCCCTTCCAACGCTTTCTCCGGTCGTGGCACGCCGCCCGGTGGCCCGGGGCATATTCCTCCAGGAGAGGGTCCACCTGGTCGCAGACCGCAAGTTCGTCCCTTTTCGTTTCCCCGGCGCGGAAACGGGCCCGCGCATCCTGCCGGACCGGGCACCGGTCGGCGAAGGGGCATCCCGGCGGAATGGCGTCGAGGCCGGGGACCGTCCCGGGGATGGAGGGAAGCCTTCGGTCCCCCGTCCTTTGCCCGGGCAGGGAGCGGAGCAATCCCTCGGTGTAGGGATGGATCGGGCGTGCGAAGAGGTCAGCCGTTTTCGCGATCTCGACGATACGGCCCAGATACATGATCGCCACCCGGTCGGCGACCTCCGAAACCACCCCGAGGTCGTGGGTGATAAGGAGAATCGCCATCCCCTGCCGCTCGCGCATCTCCTTGAGGAGGGAGAGGATCTGCGCCTGGATGGTGACGTCGAGAGCCGTGGTCGGCTCGTCGGCGATGAGAATCGCCGGCTCGAGGGCGAGCGCCATCGCGATCATCGCCCGCTGCCGCATCCCCCCGCTCATCTGGTGCGGATATTCCCGTACCCTCCTCTCGGCGTCGGACATGTTTACCCGCCGCAGCCATTCCACCGCCCTCTCCATGGCCTCCGCCTTTCCGCAGGCCCGGTGGGCGGTGAAGACCTCGGCTACCTGGACTCCTATGGTAAGAACGGGGTTGAGCGACGTCATCGGCTCCTGGAAGATCATCGAGATCTCTTTCCCGCGCACCGAGCACATCTCCGCATCGGACAGCGGCGCCAGATCCCTGCCGCGAAACAGAACCCCCCCTCCTTCCCTGATGGCCGGCGGTGAGGAGAGAAGGTTCAGGATGGACAGCGCCGTGATGGTCTTGCCGCATCCGGATTCCCCCACCAGCCCGAGCGTCTCCCCGGGGGACAGGGAGAAGGAGACGCCGAAGAGGGCGCGCACCGTACCCCCCTCCGTGCGGAAGGAGACGGTCAGATCCCGGACCGAGAGAAGGTCAGAGCTCACGGCGACACCCTCTGTCCGTGACCGGGGCCCCTTGCCGATGCGGGGGGAGTCCGGCGTCCAGGGGTCCGTTCCGGAAGAGGCCGTGCACCGAGAGGGTCGATGCGCCGCATCCGGCAAGGCACCCTACCGAGGCGTACCCGCAGCGGTACGGTGAGGGAGGGCAACGAAGCCGGGGCGGATGCAGCGGCCCTCGAATGCCGGGATCTGAGGGAATGGCCCCCTGGATGCCGGTGGCCTGTGGAGCGAGGCATGGGAATCCCCGCAGAGCGGGGTGCGATCCAGCGAGCGGAACCGGCAGCGAGCGGTCGGAGGTCGCGAGCGTAGCGGAGGGCAAGCCCCCCGCGAGGCGGGGTCCCCGACTGCTGCGAAGCTGCCGCATGGCGGTGGGAGCGTTCATCCCTCACCTCCCCTTGAGCCGCGGGTCGGCGGCGTCCTGGATCCCCTCGCCCAGGAGGTAGTACCCGAGGACGGTGACCAGGATGGCCATCCCCGGGTAGACGGAGAGCCACCAGGCGAACTCGATGTTGTCTTTTCCGGCCGTGAGCATGTTTCCCCAGGACGGCGTCGGTGGCTGCACGCCGATCCCCAGGAAGGAGAGGCTCGACTCCACGAGGATCGCGCCGGCAACTCCCAGAGTCGCCCAGACGAGGATGGGGGCGATCGCATTCGGAAGGATGTGGCGGAAGATGATCCGCAAGTCCCCGGCGCCCTGCGCCCGCGCCGCCGCGACGAAGTCCCTCTCCTTGAGGGAGAGCATCTCGGCCCGGACGAGCCTCGCGGCCCCCATCCAGGAGGTGAGCCCGATGATGGCCATGATGTTTACGATCGACGGCCCGAGAAACGCGATGACCGCGAGGATCAAAAAGAAGGAAGGGAAACAGAGCATGATGTCGACGAACCGCATGAGCGCCGCGTCCACCCACCTCCCGTAGAACCCCGCGATGAGCCCTATCACCAGTCCGATGACCGTTGCGATCCCCATCGCCACGAACCCGACCTCCATGGAGATCCTCGCCCCGTGGACCATCCTCGAGAGGACGTCGCGCCCCAGCTCGTCGGTCCCCAGCGGGTGATCGGCGGAAGGCGGCTCCAAGATCTTCCGGACATCGATGCGGCTCGGGTCGTGGGGCGCAAACGCGGACGGAACCGCCGCCACGAGGAACAGGAAGGAAACGACGATCCCCCCCGCCACGGCCAGCCGGTTTTTCCCGAGCCGCCGAAGGAAATCGCGGAACATGGAGGTCGATCCCGCCATCATCACGTCACTCCGTCTTGATCCGCGGGTCGGCCAGCGCATACCCGACGTCGGCCAGCAGGTTCCCGAGGAGGGTCAGGAATGCGCCGATTACAAGCGACCCCATGACCAGCGGGTAGTCGCGCGCCATCACCCCCTGGTAGAAGAGCTGCCCGAGTCCCGGTATGGCGAAGATCGACTCGAAGATGACCGATCCCCCGAGAAGGCCGGGCACGGAGAGGCCGAGAATCGTGATTACGGGAAGGAGGGCATTGCGCAGCGCATGCCGGAACACGACCTTCCGCTCGGGGAGCCCCTTCGCCTTCGCCGAGGCGATGTAGTCCTGCCGGATCACCTCCAGCATGTTCGACCGCATGTAGCGGGAGAAGCCCGCCAACCCGGTGAACGCCGACACGAAGACCGGCAACACGAGGTGCCGCGCCCGGTCCCACACCTTTCCCGCGAAGGGTAACGATTCATGCTCCAGGGACACGAGTCCCGAGATGGGGAGCCATCCGAGCCGGACGCCGAAGAGAATCATGAGAAGCAGCGCCAGCCAGAAGGCGGGCACCGCATACCCCGTAAACACCGTCACCGTGGAGATCCTGTCGAACCAGGAATCCTTCCGGACGGCCGAATAGATCCCCACCGGCACGGCGACGAGGATGATAAGCCCCAGAGACAGCACGTTGATGCCCAGCGTCACCGGAATCCGCTCCGTGATCTTTTCCGAAACCTGTCTTCCGTCGCGCGAGAAACTCTGGCCGAAGTCAAGGGTCGCCATCCGGCCGAGCCAATGCACGTACTGAACGTGGAGGGGCTTGTCGAGGCCGTAATACTCCACGAGCCTTTGCCGGTATGCCGCCGTGGCTCTCGGGTTCAGGTCGGTGGACATTTCCACCGGCCCGCCGGGGGCGGCATGGATGACGAGAAAGGAGATGAGGCTGATCCCGACCAGGAGCGGGATCGTATGGAGCATCCTTCGAACGATATACCGGAGCATCGATCCCCTAGGGCTGAAAGGAGGTGTACTTCCGCTCCCCCTTCGGCACGTACCACTTGATGAAATTGTAGGAGATCCCCGCGGGGGCCGGCTCGATGCCGCGGATGCGCTTCTGGACTACCGGAAGGGAGTCGGGATAGTAGAGGAAGACGTACGGCTGCTCCTCCGCGAGGATTTCCTGGATCCGGAAGTACGCTTTTTTGCGTTTCTCGATGTCGAAGGTGCGGCGCCCCTCCTCCAGGAGCCGGTCCACCTCGGCATCGGCGAAGCCGACGAAATTGAGCTCCTTCGGCCCTGTCTTCTTCGAGCTCCAGATGTCGTACTGATCGGGGTCCTGGGAGATGTTCCAACCGAGAATCACCGCGTCGAACTTCCTCTTGTCGACGAACTCGTTGATGAACGCCGACCACTCCAGCGTCCGGATCTCCATCCGGATCCCGACGGCGGCCAGGCTCTGCTGGATGATCGCCGCCGTCTTCGCCCGGCTCTCGTTCCCGGCGTTGGTCAGGACCGTGAACGCGAATTTTCTCCCCCCCTTCTCCCGGGGGCCTTTTCCGTCCGCCTCCTTCCATCCCGCCTCGGCGAGGAGGGCCTTCGCCCGTTCCGGGTCGTAGGGGTATTTCTTCACGTCGGGGTTGTAGGCCCAGGTCCCCGGCTTGTACGGCCCGGTCGCCTCCTGCCCCAGTCCGAACAGCACGCCGTCGATGAGCTCTTTCTTGTTGATCGCATGGGCGAATGCCTGCCGGACCCGCCGGTCCGAGAAGAGCGGGTGGGAGAGACGGAACCCCAGATAGGTGTACCCGAAGGAGAGGTACCGGTACTTGTTGAACGCCTTGCGGAACTCCTCCGTTTCCGTCTGCCTCGTGTACTGGAGGGGGGTGAGCCCCATCATGTCGAGTCCCCCCGATTTCAGCTCCAGGAACATGGTGGCGGGGTCCGGGATCACGCGGGTGATGACGCGGGACAGGTACGCCCTCCCCTCGAAGTAGTCCGGGTTCGCCTCGAAGACCGTCTTTTCCCCCGTCTTCCATTCGACGAACCGGAACGGGCCGGTCCCCACCGGCTTCTTGTTTACCGGGCTGCGGGAGATATCCGGGTACTCCTCGAGCAGGTGCTTCGGGAGGACGTGCATCCCCCAGGAGGCAAGAGCGGGAGCAAAGGGCTTTTCGTACTCGACGACGAACGTATACGGGTCCGGGTTCGACGCATGGGTCACCTGCCTGAAGTCTTCCGCGTAGGCGGTCGGCGTGTTCGGGTCGATCATCTTGCGATAGGTGAACATGACGTCCTCGGAGGTGAACGGCTTGCCGTCGTGCCACGCAACCCCTTTCCGGAGGTGAAAGGTGATCTTCCTGCCGTCGGGGGACACTTCCCAGGACTCGGCCAGTTCCCCCTCGAGCTTCAGGTTCTTGTCGTACCGAACGAGTCCGTTGAAGACATAGCCTGCCGCCGTGTGGGATGCCGAGTCGCTCGTTACCGCCGTGAGAAAGCCGCTGACATCCCCGATGCTTCCCTCGACGAAGGCGTCTCCGTAGGCGGGCGCGGCGCCGGAAGAGGGAGCGGCCTCCCCTGCCGTGTCCTCCTTTTTGTTCGCGCATCCCGCCAGCACGGCGACGGCTACCGCGACGGCGATGATCCGGGAGACCTTCATTCCGCATCCCTCCGGAAAACGATCCTGTTTCCCATGACCTCCACCTCCACCATCCGGGGCGGTCCGGGCGTGTCCCTCCCCGGGTATGTCACGATGACCCGCTTCCCAGAAATATCATATTCCGCGCGGGAGAGCAGTCGCCTCGACGGATCGGAAAAAAGCGTCTGTCCCCTCCCCGCATAAACCCACCTCCCGTCCGCCGCCCTGCCGGTCTCTCCGCCGGATACGGGATACCCCGGGGCCCCCGAAAGGATGCGCCCGAGCGACACCTGTCCCGCATCGACGGGGCGGATGTTTCCCCGCGGAAACTCCTTCGCGGCGGGACCGCGGGTGACAGACATCCTTCCCCCGTCGTTCTCGAGGAACAGGACCGCGCGCGCCATGGGGTCGTAGAACCCCAGGGTCTCTTCCGAAGCAGTCCGGGAGGAAAGGCCGGCTACGAGGGGAACGGTGCTCCCGCGGAGTTCGGCGATGCACGAAAACGACGCATGGATGGGGAAGGAGACGTCCGCGGCAGAAGAGAAGAACGCGGCCGCCGTCCCGGCTTCCTGCCCGACGAGGCGCTGCCGGGAGGGTGCGCAGCCGGCTCCCGGAGCGACGACCAAAGCGACCAGGGCGCA
>JBAUKK010000097.1:0-9761 GCA_049577645.1 Candidatus Deferrimicrobiaceae bacterium | reverse complement strand
CACCCGGCCTGGGAAGCGCCTTTCGCCACAACACGCAGGTGACGATGGAGTGGCTCCCCCGGGCCGCCGCGTCTCTGGTCGCCATCAGCGTAGACCAGCCGGTATCGGAGCAGGACATCTCCCTCCTGCGGGATCTGGCGCGACACACCCCCCGGATCGTGATCCTCCTTACGAAGGTGGACCTGTTAAGCGAATCCGACCTTCTGGCCGTGACCCGACACGTCCGGGGGACCCTTGACAGGGAACTGGGGACGGAGTTCCCGCTCTTTCCTTTTTCCTGCCGCACCGGTGCGGACCGTTGGCGCGGGGAGATCGCGGAGCGCCTGTTTGCGCCGCTGGCTTCCCGTAGCCAGGAGGAGAGGAAGGCCGTCTTCACCCACAAGATGCGCACCCTGATGCAGGAACAGCGCCAGTACCTGCGGATCGCCCGGAAAGCCGCAAGCGCCCACGATTCCCTCCGGGAGAGCCTCCGCGGGCGGATCCTGAACGAACGCGTGCAGCTCGCAAACGTCCTGGAAGAGGTCTCGCTGGTCGCCGGCAAGTGCCGGGAGGACGCCCGGAAGAGGATCGAGGAGAGGATCCTTCGCCACCAGGGGACGCTTCTGCGGCAGACCCGGGAGAGACTTGCGGAGGAGATGCCTTCCTGGCGGGGAAACCTCTGGCGACTTACCCGCCGGTATGAGCAGTGGGCACAGGACCACTTTGCCCGGGAGGTAGCCGTCCTATCCGATACCGAGAAAGAGGGGTTCGGGAAGCTGCTCGTGGAGGTCCGGGACCGTATGGAGCACCTGGTGGAGGGGTTTCAGGGACGACTGGCGGAAAACGTGCGGGCCGTTCTCGGAATCGAACTCGACAGGTCCCGCGTGTCGCTGGACGTAAGCGCCCCCCGCATGCCCGACACATCGTGCGGAAACGTGTTCGACTCGCACTTCGATATCGTCTGGTTCCTGATCCCCACCACGGTGTTCGGGCCGCTCATCCGGCGCCATTTCCTGCACCACGTCAGCTTCGAGGCGGAGAAGAACCTTTTCCGCCTTTCCGCTGCCTGGAGGGAAAGCACCGCTGCGGAGATCGCCCGCCTGGCCGGCCAGGCGGGGAAGGCCATCCGGAACGAACTGTCCACCCTCGAGGTCCTTCTTGGGCGGCAAACCGCCGAGTCCCCCGGGATTCGCGAAGTGATTTTGGAACTTACGGCCTACCTGGAAGTTCCTCCCTAGAGGCGGGCTCTCCCCCGGTTTCCCCTTGACCTGCCCGGAAGTCCGTGCTATTTACTATGCGTTTTATTCATCCCCCAGGGAAGCGAACGGACCCTCGGGGTTCGTGAAGCCATAATGGTTCCCGGCGGAATCTCGTCACATTTCATATCTTCCATATTAGGGAGGGGTCATGGTCAGTCCTTTGCTCGTGATCGTATTCTCATGCATTGTCCTTGCATGGTTCCGGACATCGCGGGAACCGGGCTGGGACGGTGCCGTTCCGCGGAACCGCATTGCGCCGAAACTGGCGTCCGCGGCGGTCCTGCTGTTCACCTTGCTTCTTGCCTCCGGCGCCCTGGCGAGCGAAGCGGAACTCAAGATCCCCGATCTGTCCACCGTGTCGTTCCTCGGGATGACCGGGCACAACCTCCTGGTCTGGGGGCTTCTGATTTGCGTCCTGGGAATGGTCTTCGGGTTCGTCCAGTACACGCAGATCCGGAATCTCCCCGTGCACCAGTCGATGCGCGAGATCTCGGAACTCATCTGGGAGACCTGCAAGACATATCTCATCACCCAGGGGAAGTTTCTCGCCATCCTGTGGGCATTTATCGCGTCGATCATGGTGGTTTACTTCGGGTTCCTGCTCCACTTCGCGACCATCCAGGTCGTCATCATCGTCGTCTTCAGCATCATCGGCATCCTGGGCAGCTACGGCGTGGCGTGGTTCGGCATCCGGATCAACACGTACGCCAACTCCCGGACCGCATTCGCGGGCCTGAAGGGAAAGCCGTTTCCGACCATGGCGATTCCCTTGAAATCGGGAATGAGCGTCGGCATGATGCTGATCAGCGTCGAGCTCGTCATGATGCTCTTCATCCTGCTCTATGTCCCCGGGGATTACTCGGGTCCCTGCTTCATCGGATTCGCGATCGGCGAGTCGCTGGGGGCGGCGGCGCTGCGGATCGCCGGCGGCATCTTCACGAAGATCGCCGACATCGGCTCCGACCTCATGAAGATCGTCTTCAAGATCAAGGAGGATGACGTCCGCAACCCGGGCGTCATCGCCGACTGCACGGGGGACAACGCGGGGGACTCGGTCGGGCCGACCGCCGACGGTTTCGAGACGTACGGCGTGACCGGGGTCGCGCTCATCACCTTCATCGTCCTGGCGGTGCCCGACATGGTCGTCCAGATCCAGCTCCTCGTCTGGATCTTCGTGATGCGCATCGGGATGATCATCACGAGCGCACTCTCGTACTATGTCAACGGGGCAATCATCAAAGCGAAGTACGGCGAGGCCGTAAAGTTCAACTTCGAGCACCCGCTGACCTCCCTGGTCTGGCTGACCTCGCTGATCTCCATCGGGATGACGTTCGTGCTGTCGTACCTCCTGGTGCCGGAACTCGCGGGGGACGGGACGCTGTGGTGGAAGCTCTCCGCGATCATCACCTGCGGAACCATCGCGGGAGCCGTGATCCCGGAACTGGTCAAGATCTTCACCTCCACGAACTCGGGCCACGTACGCGAAGTGGTCACCGCCTCGCGGGAGGGCGGTGCGTCGCTGAACATCCTGTCCGGTTTCGTGGCGGGGAACTTCAGCGCCTACTGGCTGGGGCTGGCCATCATTACCCTGATGGCGGTCGGGTACGGTGTGAGCACGGCGGGCCTGGTGAGCATCATGGCGGCGCCGGCGATCTTCGCCTTCGGCCTCATCGCGTTCGGATTTCTCGGGATGGGGCCGGTCACCATCGCGGTGGACTCGTACGGGCCGGTGACGGACAACGCCCAGTCGGTCTACGAGCTCTCCACCATCGAGACCCTCCCGAACATCTCCGAGGAAATCCGGAAAGAGTTCGGCTTCACACCCGACTTCGAGAACGCCAAGATGTACCTGGAGGAGAACGACGGCGCCGGGAACACCTTCAAGGCGACCGCGAAGCCTGTTCTCATCGGGACGGCCGTCGTCGGTGCCACGACCCTCATCTTCTCCATCATCCAGGTTCTCACCAAGATGTTCGGCGGACCGGCGGTGTCGGCCGGGCTGTCGATCCTGAACCCGGTCTTCCTGCTGGGGCTCGTCACCGGCGGCACGACGATCTACTGGTTCACCGGCGCATCCATGCAGGCCGTCACCACGGGGGCCTACCGGGCCGTGGAGTTCATCAAGGCGAACATCAACCTGGACGAGGGGGCGGAGAAGGCGTCCGTGGCCGACAGCAAGCGGGTGGTCGAGATCTGCACCCAGTACGCCCAGAAGGGGATGTGGAACATCTTCCTGGCGGTCTTTTTCTCCACGCTGGCCTTTGCCTGCGTCAACCATTACTTCTTCATCGGTTACCTGATCTCCATCGCCATCTTCGGCCTGTTCCAGGCCATCTTTATGGCCAACGCCGGAGGCGCCTGGGACAACGCGAAGAAGCTCGTCGAGACCGAGCTCGACATGAAGGGGACCGACCTGCACGACGCCACCGTCGTCGGAGATACGGTGGGGGATCCGTTCAAGGACACCTCCTCGGTCGCCATGAACCCGATCATCAAGTTCACGACCCTGTTCGGACTGCTGGCCGTGGAGCTGGCGATCGAGCTTCCCGTGGCCACCAGCCGGGTCGCGGCCGCGGCGTTCTTTGCCGTAGCGGTCGTATTCGTCTGGCGGTCCTTCTACGCAATGCGGATCAAGGTGGAGGATGAGGCGGAAGACAAGCTGTCGGCCGAGCCCGAAAAGGCCCGCGGGTAACAGGCGTCCGTCCCGGCCCGGGGATTTTGGAGGCCCCGCCGGGATGCGCCGCAGGATACAGGCGACAACATCCGGAAGGGGCCCCCGCAAGGGGGCCCCTCCTTCCGTTGGAAGTCCCTGTTCGGTTCGTTAATCGGTTTGTTTACTTGAGCGCTTCGGGGTTGATCTTCAGCTGGGCTTGTTTCATGCGCTCGGCGAGGAACGCCTCGACGGCGCCCATACGTTTCCGCTCCGCCAGCCCCTGGACGAAGGAATCCTTCTCGGCTTCCCATTCCACCGGTCCCACGGGCTGTTCCGCGACGAAAGCGATGGAGAGGAATTTCGGTCCGGCGGGGAAGATGTTGGGGGAAACGGGAGATTTCGGGGAGAGGCCGAGCAGCTCCTTTCGGATATCGCCCGCCGATGCGAGGAGCCCGGGGAGGGATCCGGAAATCGGCGCGAAGAAGGGGGTGGTCGTAACGTCCAGGCCGGCCCGCGCCGCATTTCGTTTCAGGTCGGACGCCGTTTTGGCGTCGGCAAGGACGTTTTCGAGTTTTGCCCGTGCCGCGACCGTCCGTTTGTCCCCTTCGACGGCGGCGGTGACCCGGGTGCGCACATCCGGCAAGGGCGGAATGCGGGAATTCTCCTTGGCGGTGACACGGAAAAGATAGTGCGTGTCGCCGACCGTCTTGACCGGTCCGATCTCACCTGCCGCCAGAAGCAACGCCTCCTGGGCGACCGCGGGGGGTATGTCGATGCCCTTCCCGTCGCTTGTCCAACCGGTCTCCTGGAGGGTGATGCCGAACGGCGCGCACGCCGCCTCCAGGTCTTGCGACTCCATCGCTTTCGCGTGCGCCTCGTAGGCCCGGATGACCGCCGTGTCCCTGCCCTTCTCGCGTTTGAGCAGCGTTATCACCCGGTCCCGGATCCGCTCCAGGGGGAGGCTTTCGGGAAATTTGATCTGATTGACGCGGACGATGGTGAATCCGTTCCCGGTGTCCACGGGACCGACGACATCGTCCGCCGACGCGGAGAAGACGCCGTCGGCAAGCTCGGGAAGCATCTCCCGCCGCGTGACCCAGGTTGCTCCTCCCTTGCCCCGCGACAGCTTCTTTGCGATCTCTTCGAACCGTGTTTTCCCCTTCCTTGCCTCCGCGACCGCCTCCTCCGCCTTTTTCCGGGCCGCCTCTCTGGTGCCGGCCGTATAGGGGATGATCAAGGGGAATGCCAGGCGGGACTCCTCGGTCCGGAACATTTCGGCGTTCCCCTCGTAGAACGCCCGGATCTCCTCCTCGGAAGGATCTTCCTTGCGGGCGAACTTCTCCGGGGAAAACCGGGCAACGAAAATCTTCACGCGTGCGGGGACCCGGTAGCTCTCCCTGGTCTGCTCGTACTTCGCCGCGAGTTCGCCCTCCGTCGCGGGAGCGATTCCTCTCACCTCCGCCGGGTCGGAGGTGACCACGAGCAGACGGATCTTCCGGAACGTCAGTTCGAAGAGGTCGCGCGCCTCGCTGTCGGAGACCCGGGCGGAGGCGGAGAACAGGCCCTCCATCTTCCGGATCGTGATCTCCTCCTTCTTGGAGGCCTCGTACTCCGCCGGGGAAACCCGGTTGTAGGAGAGAACGCTCCGGTACCGGTCCTCGTGGAACGCGCCGTTGACCTGGAACGCCGGGGTCGCGGAGATTTCCCGCTGCACCTCCTCGTTGGTGGCGATAAGGCCTATCGCGGCCGCCTCGGCGAGCATCAGCTTCCGGCGGACGAGGCTGTCTAGCGCCTGCCTGCGGAGGTCGAGCGCCTTGGCCATCTCCGGTGTGAACGCGCTTCCGTAAACGTCGCGGTACGTCTTCTCCAGCCCTGCGTGCGCCTCGGCGAGTTCCGCCATGGAGATTCTCTCCTCGCCGACGGTGGCGGCCACGTCGCGCCTGCTCTGGGAGTACGAACCCACTCCCCACCAGATGAAGGTGAGCGCGATGAAAGTGAGGATTCCCTTGATGACCCAGGAGCCGGCGTTCCGGCGAAGTACGTCGAGCATGGCGGTGATTTCTCCCGTCGGGATGAATAAGTAGGGTAAAAACATTTTAGCTTACTCCGCTTCATCCGGGAAATGCAACCGGATCAGCCGCCGCCGTCCAAATGTTTGCAATGGCGGGATTGCCCTGCTAAGATACGTCGTTAACCGTGTGTCCCGGGACGGGAACGGGAATGCCGGAGGAAACCGATGCTTATCAACCGATTTCTCGGTCTGTTCTCGAACGACCTCGCGATCGACCTCGGTACGGCGACGACCCTGGTGTACGTCAAGGGGGAAGGCATCATCTGCTCGGAACCTTCGGCCGTGGCCGTGCACCGGGATCGCCGGGGCGCAAAGAAGGTTCTCGCCGTCGGGATCGAGGCGAAGCGGATGATCGGGCGGACGCCGGGGAACATCATCGCCATTCGTCCCATCAAGGACGGGGTGATCGCCGACTTCGAGGTGACCGAGGCGATGCTGCGCTACTTCATCCGCAAGGCCCACAAGCACCGGACGCTTGTCCGCCCCCGGATCATCATCTGCGTGCCCTACGGGTGTACCGAGGTAGAGAGGCGCGCTGTCCGGGAGTCTGCGCAGAGCGCGGGGGCCCGGGAGGTGTACCTGATCGAGGAACCCCTGGCCGCGGCCATCGGCGCCGGCCTCCCGATCACAGAGCCCTCCGGAAACATGATCGTCGACATCGGGGGCGGGACAACCGAAGTCGCCGTGATCTCTCTGGGCGGGATCGTCCAGAGCTACTCCGTCCGCGTCGCGGGGGACAAGATGGACGAGGCGATCCTGCAGTACGTGAAACGGAAATACAACCTTCTCATCGGCGAACCCACCGCCGAATACATCAAGGTGACCATCGGGAACGCCTTCCCCGGCTTCGAGGATACCGTCGAGGTGAAGGGGCTCGACATGGTGAGCGGCGTCCCGAAGGCACTGACCCTGAGCTCCGATGAGGTGCGGGAGGCCCTTTCCGAAACCGTTCGCGTGATCGTGGACGCGGTGAAAGGGGTTTTCGAGGAGACCCCTCCGGAACTCGCCGGCGACATTTACGAGCGGGGGATCGTACTGGCAGGCGGCGGAGCCCTTCTCCGGAATCTGGATGTCCTGCTGCGGGAAGAGACGGGCCTTCCGGTGACCGTTGCCGAGGATCCCCTGTCCTGCGTCGTGCTCGGGTCGGGGAAAGCCCTTGATGAACTGGACCTGCTCCGTCAGGTTGCCCTCCGATAAGCAGGGTGTGCGCGTAATCCACGCCGGAAAGATCGGCCGATGGTGCTGAATTTCCTGCGAAAGTGGTGGCGCATCCTTCTCGTGGTCGTCCTTCTGGTGGCCGCGATCCAGTTCTTCGTCCGCCCCCCCGGGCTTCCCCTGGATCAGTTTGCCGGAGGGGTAGTGACTTCCCTGTTCCAACCCGTCTACGAGTCGGTCGATTTCCTCCGTCAGAGGGTCTCCTCCGTGTGGTCGGGGTACATCGAGCTGGTGGATGTATCCCGGGAAAACGCGGAACTCCGCAAGGAAGTGACGGCGTTGCGGGAGAAGCTCAAGGAGAGCCGCGATGCGGTACTGGAGAACCGGCGCCTCGAGGAACTGCTGCGATTTTCGAAGACCCAGGGAAAGCAGGTGCGCGGCGCCCGTGTCGTCGGGCACGACGTGTCCCCCTGGTTCCAGGGAATATTCATCGACAGCGGTACCGGGGAGGGACTGGAGACGGGGATGGCGGTTGTCACCTCCGCGGGCGCGGTCGGGCGCATTCACCGGAGCTACCCGGATCTTTCGGAAGTCCTCCTCCTGACGGACAGCCGCTTCGCCGCGGACGTGATCGTCGAGCGCACGCGGGTCCGGGCGATCGCCGAGGGAATGGGGGGAAACCTCAGCCGGCTGAAATACGTCTCCCAGACCCAGGACGTGGTCCAGGGCGACCGGATTCTCTTTTCGGGGTTCGACGGGAGCATGCCGAAGGGAACCCTGCTGGGCACCGTGGCAAGCGTGGACCGTCCCCGCGACGGGTTGTTCCTGAATATCCGTGTGGTGAGCGCGGTGAACATCCTGTCCGTGGAAGAGGTCCTTGTCGTACTGTCCCGCCCGGCGATTCCGTTTCGGGGAGGGAAACCGTGAGGCCCCTCCTCGTGCTCCTCGCGCTGTCGTTCGCCGGGTCGGCGATGAACGTGTGGCTGCTCTCCGGGTTCCTCCCATGGTTTCTCCTTCCGGATTTCTCGTTCCTTGCGATCGTCTACTCCGGATTGTTCCTTCCCGGCCCGCTCGGCCTCCTCGTCGCCCTCCCCCCCGCGCTGTTCCGCGAGGTGACGATCTCCGGCCCGCCGGGCTCCTTTTTTCTCGCCTCGATAGCGCTCTATTTCGTCGCGAGCGAGATCGGCCGCCGCATCTTTGTCCGGGCCGAAATCTTCGTTCTGTTGATCGTCGGAGGGCTGCTCGCGGCCGAGTCGCTCTCCGTGGTCCTCCTGCTTTTCCTTACGGGGGGGAACCCGTTCTCCTTCCTCTGGGGGGCGGAGGAGGCGGTCCGGATCGCGTGGACATCGCTTATCGCCGTCTTCCTCTTCATGGACCTCTCGGGGCGGTGGCAGCGGATACGGGAATGAAGGGGCGAATCCGGAAGCGGGAACAGGACCCCTGGATCGCATCGAGGGTTCGCATCCTTCAGGGCGTCGGGCTGGCCCTGTTCTTCCTGCTCCTGGGGCGCCTCTACTGGCTCCAGGTAGCAAAATACGAGGAATTCCGGACGCTTTCCGAGAACAACCGGATACGGATCCGGGTCGTACGGGCCCCCCGAGGCGTCATCCTTGACAGGAAAGGGGCCTTGATCGGCGTGACCCAGGGGTCCTACGATCTTATCGTCACCCCGGTGGACGTGGAGGACCTCGATGGGGAGCTTCATCTCCTCTCGGAGGTGGTGGAGTTCGATCCCGGGGAGATCCGCGAGAAGATTCTAAAGGCGAAAAAGGCGAACCCCTACCGAAGTATCACGGTTGCACGCGACCTGCAGTTCGAACAGGTGTCGGTGGTCGAGTTCAACCGGGAAGCCCTTCCCGGGTTTACCATCTTGGTGGAAGCGAAACGGAGCTATCCCTTCGGGCCGGACTTCGCCCATGTCCTGGGGTACGTGGGGGAAGCGAGCGAGCGGGAACTGGCGGCGGCGCGGGGGGGACGGGTTTCGCTGGGGGACATCGTGGGCAAGTACGGGCTCGAAAAGGCGAAGGACGACGTGCTTCGCGGGGAAAACGGGGGGCGGCAGGTGGAAGTGGACGCCGCCGGCCGCGACAAGCGGCTGGTGAACGAAGTCCCCCCGCGGACCGGGGGAGCCATCCAGACAACGATCGACGCGGACATTCAGATGACGGCGTACAAGGCGATGGATAACCTGGCGGGCGCCGTGATCGCGATGATCCCGAAGACCGGAGACATCCTCGCCTTCGTCTCGGCGCCGGCGTTCGATCCGAACGTCTTCTCCCGGGGAATCCGGAAAGGGGAGTGGGCGCAGCTGGTTGCGGATCCGAGAACCCCCCTCCAGAACAAGGGGCTGCAGGGGACATACGCGCCCGGATCCACGGTGAAGCCCTTCCTGGCGCTCACCGCGCTGGAGACGGGAATCCAGAATCCGAATGCACTTGTCCGATGCGAGGGGTCCCTCACGTTCGGCGACCGGACGTTCCGCTGCTGGAAAAAGCAGGGGCACGGATGGGTGGACATGTACAAGGCCATCGTGCAGTCCTGCGACGTCTATTTCTACACCCTGGGCCTGAAACTCGACCCGGACCGTCTCGCCTCCCTGGAACGGGGCGTCGGCCTCGGTGTCCTTACCGGGGTGGAATTGCCG
>JBAUKK010000096.1:0-4054 GCA_049577645.1 Candidatus Deferrimicrobiaceae bacterium | reverse complement strand
AGATCGCCTCCGCCAGGGATGAGTCGAGGAGCTCGAGGCCCGCGTTCACATCGGCGCCGAATCCCTTGATCATCACCGCGGCGTGGACTACCGGCAGCGGCATCCGGACGCCGCTCACCGGGAAGTTCTCGAACGCCCGCTGCGTCTGCGCCCCGTAGTACGCCTTCGCAGGGACCCGGACCTCGCCCATGGAATCCTTCTCCGTTCGGTGCCTCGTCATTCTCCCTCCCACAAAAGTTCGATTCCCGTGACACCTGCCAGGTTTCCGCCGCCCTGTCGCACTCCCTCGCATACGTCCCGGACCGAGAACGTTAAGCGGCTCCGCATCCTCGGAGGGGGACCCGAGGCGATGCGGGGGGGGGAAGCCCCCCCGCGAGACAGGGGCCTTCCACCGGCACTTCCATTAGTACACCCATACGGGGACGCACTCTGGGCTACTCCTCGTAGCGGATCGGCTCGAACTGCCCCTTCTCCGGGTTGTAGGCGTGCACCTCCGCCGTGCCGATCTCGAAGAACCAGGCGTGGACGTGGAGCCGGCCCTCACGCGCCGCCTTCCGGACGACGGGATAGGTGCGCAGGTTCTCCACCTGGACCAGGACGTTCTCCTCGGCGGTGATCGTCAGCCGCTCCTCCTTCGACTTTCCGGGGTAGTTGTCGGCCACGACCGCAAGCGTCCGGTCCCCGTGGGTCAGCCACTGCGCGATGTGGGGGGTCTCGGCGAACAGGGCCCGGTCCTTGTAGAGCGCCTTCATCGCCCCGCAGTCGGAGTGCCCGCAGACGATGATGTCCCGAACGTGCAGGTACTCGACGGCATATTCGATGGCGGCGGCCACCCCCGTCCCGTCGAGGGGGATTTCCGAGTACGGCGGCACGAAGTTCCCGATGTTCCTGAGGACAAAGAGATCTCCCGGCTGCGAGTGGGTGATCACCGTGGGGATCACGCGGGAGTCGCAGCAGGTGATGAACAGCGCCTCCGGCGACTGGCCATGTTCGGCCAGCCTCCGGAAAAGCTCCGCATTATCGCTCCCGTACTGCGCCCGGAACCGGTGGATCCCCGAAATCAGCCTCTCCATGACTTCTCCCTCCGGCCGGCTTTCGGATAGGCGATGCCGCGGGAGCCTTGCGCGCCGGCGGCAAGGCGCACACCGCTGGGGTTTGACGTGCATTTTATCCGGTATTGCCCTTTCCTCAAATTGGATATTATACGGCCGGAACGATTGACGTACATCAATGCGCGCGGCCGACGGGACGTCTATTCTTAACCCGATTCAGCTGTGAAAACCCGAGAGGAAAAGGAGGTTGCCGGATGACCAAAAAGACCGCCTTCTGGATCTTCCTGCTGGGCACGATCTCCTCGGCGGCCCTGTTCCTCGCGGCGACATGGGACACTCACCGCCAGGTGGTAGCCCTGTCGCACGTGGACAAGCTGTCCGATCAGGTCGTGGCGGGCAAGCGGGCGTTCGAGAAGTACAACTGCAACGACTGCCACACGATCCTGGGCTTCGGCGGCTACTACGCCCCCGACCTGACCAAGGTGGTGCAGCGCATCGGGGCGGACGGCGTCCGGTACCGGATAAAGAGCCCCGAGCTGGCCTTCGCCAAGTCCTTCCGGAAGATGCCCCAACTGAATGTCTCCGACGCCGAGATCGAGGACATGGTCGCCTTCTTCACCTGGGTGGGGGTGATCAATAACAACGACTGGCCCCCCCAGGACAGCAAGAAGCGCCTGTCCCGGGGCGAGCAGGTCATGGTCGCCACAGTGGGAGTCTCCCCGGGCGCGGCGGTGTTCCAGAACAAGGGGTGCATGAACTGCCACTCACTGCACGGGACGGGCGGAACCTTCGGTCCGGCGCTCGACACGATCGGGAAAAATCTTACCGCGGAAAAGATCCGGGCTTACGTCCGCGACCCGAAAAGCGTCGACCCGGAGGCGATGATGCCGGCGCAGACGGGCCTTTCCGACCGGGAGCTCGAGGAAGTGGCGAAATTCCTTTCCAGCCTGAAATAAGGAGGGTCTGATGGAATACCGTTCCCAGAAAATCGCCTACTGGTACATCGTGGCGGCGCTTCCCCTGTTCGTTCTCCAGATTCTCCTGGGACTGTACCTCGCGACAAGCTACGCCTTCACCGTGCCGCAGGAGATCGTCGACGTCTTCTCCTTCGCCACGGCGCGGGCGATGCACACCAACCTTCTCGTCCTCTGGATGCTTCTGGGCTTCATGGGCGGCGCGTACTATATCGTGCCCGAGGAGACGCAATCGGAGATCTACTCCCCGGCGCTGGCCTACCTCCAGCTCGTCGCCCTGCTGGTCACCGGCGTCGTCGCCCTGGTCGGGTTCTTCTTCGGGTGGACGCAGGGGCGCCCGCTCCTGGAGATCCCCCGCCCTCTCGATTTCGTGGTGGTCGTCGGGGCGCTCATCTTCCTTTTCAACGTCGGGATGACGATGCTGAAAGCGAACCGGTGGACCGTCATCCAGGGGACGCTCCTGGGCGGCCTGGTCTTCCTGGCCCTCCTCTACCTGTTCGGAATCCCCTTCTACAAAAACCTGGTGATCGACTGGTACTACTGGTGGTGGGTCATCCACCTCTGGGTGGAGGGGTCATGGGAACTCGTCACAGGGGCCATCCTTGCCTTCATCCTGATGAAGCTCACAGGCGTGGACCGGGAGGTCGTCGAGAAATGGCTGTACGTCGAGATCGGCCTCTTCATGTTCACCGGGCTCGCCGGGACGGGGCACCATTACTACTGGATCGGCGCACCGCATTACTGGCTCTGGATCGGCGGGATCTTCTCGGCGCTTGAGCCGCTCCCGATCCTGCTCATGGTCATCGACACGATGATGCACGTCAAGAAGCGCAAGACGAAGATCGTCAACCCGCTCGTCTGGACGTACGCGATCGGCTGCGCGATATTTCACATGATCGGGGCCGGCGTATGGGGCTTCGCGCACACGCTCCCGCAAATCAACTACTACACGCACGGCTCCCAGGTCACCGTGTCCCACGGCCATCTGGCGTTCTTCGGCGCCTATGCTCTTCTGAATCTCACGACCTTCTACTTCGTGATGCCGAAGATCAAGGGAATCGAGGTTTTCGACGACAGGAGGGGGAAGTACGGCTTCTGGACGATGAACATCGCGATGATGACGATGGGGCTCACGTTCGGTGTGGCCGGGGTCCTGCAGAGCTACATCGAGAGGGTGCTCGGATTGGGGTACATGACGGCCCAGTCGTACATGCGGCTCTGGATGCTGGTGACCCTCGTCGCGGGAGTCTTCTTCCTGGCCGGGCTGCTCACCACCGTCACGGACCTTTTCACCTTACGGCCGGCCAAGCAGGAGGCATAACAATAGGGAGGAACGATGGATCGGTACACCAAGGCATTCGTTGTCGCTGCGCTCGTATACTTTTTCCTGGCGGCCTTGCTGGGCGCCTGGATGGGGTCCGCCACGCCTGCGGGGTGGGTTCAGTTCGCCCACGTCCATTTCAACCTGCTGGGCTTCATGTCGATGATGGTCTACGGGGTGGGGTACTTTATCCTCCCCCGGTTCAACGGCCGTACCCTGCACTGGCCTTCGTGGGTCCCGCTCCACTTCTACGTGGCCAACGTCGGCCTGATCGGAATGGTGGCCACGGCGCCGGAGCGCCCCTCGACGGGGTTCGCCCTGTTCGCCGGGCTGTCGGTCGTGTCGGTGGGGATGTTCGTTATCAACCTCGGCGCGACGATGCTCATCGCGCCGGCGGTGGAGGAGGAAGAGGAGGAGGAGATTTCCGTGCGTCCGCAGGCGTCACCTGCCCCGTCCCCCCCTTCTCCCCCGCAGGTGGATATCCACCCCGACATGCGGGTGGGGGAGATCCTGACCCGGTGGCCCCAGACGGTGGAGGTCTTCGTGGCGAACGGGTTCGCCTCCCTGGGGAACCCCGAGCACCGGGAGCAGGTGAAGCAGATACCCATCACGCTCCGGATGGCGTGCCAGCGGCACAACGTCGATCTCGATCCGATGGTCGCCCTGCTGGTTTCCGCCGCCGGGGGAACGCCGAGGCCGCCCGCGGC
>JBAUKK010000095.1:0-2031 GCA_049577645.1 Candidatus Deferrimicrobiaceae bacterium | reverse complement strand
AGTCGTCGTTCCACTGGGCGGACAGGCCGTAGCCCCCATTCGCCTTCGAGGTGATCACACGCGCATCGTTCAGGTCGCTCTCCGGAATCAGGTACATCTTCCGTTCGGTCCGCTCGGCAAGTTCCCGCACCGTGTCGCCCAGCTCCGCAAGAAACGGGTAGGCGCTTGCGTCCATGATCCCGTGGATCGCGTCCAGCCGGAGGGCATCCATGCGGTATTCGGCAAACCAGCACAGCGCGTTTTCGAGGAAGTACCGCCGGACCTCGTCGCTGTGGGGGCCGTCGAAGTTGATCGCGGCCCCCCAAGGGGTCCGGTACCTGTCGGTGAAGTAGGGGCCGAACGCTCCCAGATAGTTCCCCTCGGGTCCCAGGTGGTTGTAGACCACGTCGAGAACGAGCGCCATCTCCCTGCGGTGGCAGGCGTTCACGAGTTTCTTGAGTCCCTCGGGACCCCCGTAACTGTCCTGCACCGCGAACGGATACGCCCCGTCGTATCCCCAGTTCCGGTTCCCCGGGAACTGGGCCACCGGCATCAGTTCGAGCGCCGTGACACCGAGTTCCCGGAGGGCGTCCAGACGGGGGATGACGGCTTCGAAGGTCCCTTCCGGGGTGAAGGTCCCCACGTGCATCTCGTAGAGGATGTAGTTCTCGAGGGAGATGCCGGTCCACTCCCCGTCCTCCCACCGAAAGGCGTTCCGGTCGACGACCTGGGAAGGGCCGTGGACCCCCTGGGGCTGGTACCGGGAGGCCGGATCGGGGCGCTCCATCTCCCCGTCCAGGCGGTACCGGTAAAGGGCGCCGGGAGGAGCTTCCTCCGCCACCCCGAGATGGTACCCCCGCGTGGTCCGTTCGAGCGGCACGGCAGCCTCCCGCGCGGAAAGAAGGAGGACCTCCACCCTCTCCGCCTTCGGGGCATAGACAAGAAACCGGCAACGGCCGTCCCCGAGCGGCGTCGCGCCCAGTTCCAACCGGTTCGATTTTCTCACCCTTTTTTCGCCTCGCTCTTGAAGAACACGGCTGCCAGGGGGGGAACGACGATGGTCAGCGTGTACAGGCGGCCGTGCGCGGAGATCGGCGCGGGCTCCACGCCGCCGATGTTCCCCTGTCCGCTCCCGCCGTATACCCGGGCATCGCTGTTCAGGACCTCCCTCCAGAACCCCCCGCGAGGCACCCCCACGCGGTAGTTGTGCCTCGGAACGGGAGTGAAATTGCAGACGACGAGGAAGATGTCTTCCGTGGACCGCCCCTTCCGCAGGAACGAAAGGACGCTCTGCTCGCCATCGTTGCAGTCGACCCACTCGAACCCGGCGGGGTCGAAATCGAGCTCGTGCAGCGCCGGCTCGTTCCGGTAAAGGGCGTTGATCTCCTCCATCCAGCGGGAGAGACCCGCATGTGAGGGATCCTCGAGGAGGTGCCAATCGAGGCTTTCGTCGTGGTTCCACTCCCTCCACTGGCCGAATTCCCCGCCCATGAAGAGGAGTTTCTTCCCCGGCTGCCCGTACATGTATCCGTAGAGAACGCGCAGGTTGGCGAACTTCTGCCAGGTGTCCCCGGGCATCTTGTTGATGAGCGATCCTTTTCCGTGGACGACCTCGTCGTGGGAAAGAGGGAGAACGAAGTTCTCCGTGAAGGCGTATACCAGCCGGAAGGAGAGCTTGTCGTGGTGGTATTTCCGGTGCACGGGGTCCTGCCCCATGTACACGAGGGTATCGTGCATCCATCCCATGTCCCACTTCATGCCGAACCCGAGGCCCCCGACGTAGTTCGGGCGGGAGACCATGGGCCATGCGGTCGACTCCTCCGCGATCGTGATGATGTCCGGCCGCCCCTTGTACACGTCCTCGTTGAAGCGCCGAAGAAAGTCGATCGCCTCGATGTTCTCCCTGCCGCCGTACCGGTTCGGAATCCACTCCCCCTCTTTGCGCGAATAGTCGAGGTAGAGCATCGACGCCACGGCGTCCACGCGCAGCCCGTCGATGTGGAATACGTCGAGCCAGTAGTAGGAGCTGGAAAGAAGAAAGCTCTGCACCTC
>JBAUKK010000094.1:0-7313 GCA_049577645.1 Candidatus Deferrimicrobiaceae bacterium | reverse complement strand
CCGGGATCTCCTTCGGTGAGGCGATCCGCACGATCCGATCGATCGCGGCCTCTTCCACAGCCCGTTCGTATACCCGGCGGACGAAATAGACCGGCTCGTCGCCCGCCGGCACGAACAAAACGCCCTGCTGGATCGACCCGGTGAAATAGAAAAGGTCGGCGTTCTGGACGAGGAACGCCCCGTCGATCCCGTCCCGCGAAAGCCTTTCCTGGAGGGACCGGATCCTCCCGCTGATCTCCTCTTTCGGCGTCAGCCGGTACATGGTAACAGTCCGGGGACGTAGTTGAACTTTCCCCCGCAAGGAGAAAGTTCAGGAACGTCCCCCTTCTTTCCCTTCTTTCCAGATCTTTTCAAGCTCCTGGTACGATTTCGGGTAATCCGCATGAAAGCGCAGGTAGATGGGGACCGGGTACCGTACGCCCCCGGCGTGGGTCTTCTCGAGTCCCTCGACGATCTTCTCCCCCATCCCGAACGGGAAGGTGAACGCCATCTCGTCGTCGGCGGCCATCCCGAAGATCCGGTCGCCGTAGCACGGAAGGATCACCTGCGGCTCCCCGGTCCTTTTTCCCTTGATCACGATATCGGTGCAGTCCCCCCGGCCCGAGAAGTCGCTTTTGAGGCTTCCCCCTTTTTCGTACAGGCACGCGTTGAGCAGCCGGAGGACCTGGGCGGAGTTCCCGTACACGAGGACGGTGTCCGGCGTAAAATTCGCCCGCCCGAGGGGCGCCGCGACAAGCCAGGCGTACTCCCCGATATCGTACTTCGCCAGGGCCTCCTCGAATTTCGCACCCGCTTCTCCGCAGGAGGCGTACATCCCGTCCGCCAGCTTCCCCGAAGTGTAGTACTCGTTCCGCTCTTCAAAGCCGAAGGCCGCCTTGGCGATGGGGCAGGAGATGTCCTCTCCCGATACCGCCATCGACCACCCGTATCTTCTTGCAATGGAAATTGTCTGGCATATAGCCACCTTGATGCCAAGATGCTTCGTTGGGACTTTAACTCTTTCCGGCAGGGGTTCTCCCGGTTTGTACGACCGGATCCCCAGGGGGAAGGTGTGAACCCGAAGGTGTTTTTCGATGTGCCCGGACAGTGCGGCTGCTTCCATGATTATCCATCCTCCCTTGGTGCACCAGCGTCTATTCCCACTTCCTTCTGTCCACGATCTTTTTCTCTTTTTCGGAAACGTCCGCGGCGTTTACGAATTCGACCTCACCCCGTATCCGCGTGACCTCCCTCGCCGTCTCGACAATCCGTGCGTGCAGCGCGTCGGTGGGCGAGGCGCCGCCCCCGAGCACCGCCTGGATGGTCATCTGGTCCTCGTGCCCGACCCGGGTGATGACCAGCTGGAGGGTCTCCACCTCCGGGACCTTACTTTCGATCTGCCCCACCTGCTCGGGATGGACGAACATCCCCTTGACCTTGGTCACCTGGTCGACCCGGCCGACGATGCGCAACATTCGCGCGGAGGTCCTACCGCAGGGGCACGGGTCGTCGGTGTAGACGGACAGGTCGCCCGTGGCGAACCGGACGAGGGGATAGGTCTCGTTGGGCAGCGTGACGACCACCTCCCCGATCGTTCCCGGCCCGACCGGCTCCCCCGTCGCCGGATCGACGAGCTCGAGGAGGATCTCGTCGGGGATATGCATCCCCTTTGCCTCGAAGCACTCGTACCCGAGGGAACCCACGTCGGCCGTCCCGTACGCCTGCCGCACCTGGATGCCGAACTCTTCCTCAATCCTGCGCCGCAGCGACTCGGGGAGCATCTCCGCGGCGACGAGCGCCACCTGGAGGCGGAGCCCGTCCCCGGGGGCGATACCCATCTCCTTCCCCTTCTCGAGGATGGTCATGAGAAACGAAGGGGTCCCGACGTACCCCGTTACGGCGAGGTCGCGCATGACCTGCGCCTGCAGCTCCGTGTTCCCCACGCCCGCGGGAATCACGGTGCACCCGATCCGGATGAGCGCCTCGTCGAACATGAGGCCGGCCGGGGAAAAATGATACATGAAGGTGTTCTGCACGATGTCTCTGGGCCGGAAACCCGCGGCCACGAGCGCCTTCTCCCACCGCCAGTGGGTTTCTTCCCTCCCCTCCGGGTCGTACGTGGGACCGGGGGAGACGTAGATCCGCCGCATGGCGCGCGGAGGGAGCGCCGCCAGTCCGCCGAAGGGGAGCTCGCTCCTCTGGATCGATTTGAGGTCCGCCTTCCGGGTGAGCGGGATCTTCGCGAGATCGGCCACATCGCGCACTTCGGCGGGCCTCACGCCCGCCTCGTCCATCTTCCGCCGGGTCGCCGGGGCGTTTTCGTAGGCGTGCCTCACCGCGTCGCCCAGGATCCTGCGCCGGAACCCTTCCCGCTCCTCCGGGGTCATCCGTTCCTGGACCTCGTCGAAGAACCCTCGCTTCCTGTCGATCAAACCATCCTCCCTTATCCCGTATCCCGCCGCAAACCTTCGATGTCTCCCATATCCCGGTAATATTAAAAAGTTTAGGAACGTCCCCGTTTTGTCAGGAGAGCCACCGCTTGCGGCGTCGGTAGTGCTTCGTGTCCTTGTATGACCTGCGCGTTCCCAACTCGGTCATCCCCAGGTAGAACTCCTTGACGTCCTCGTTGTTGGCCAGAACCTGCGTCTCGCCGTCCAGGACCACCTTCCCGTTCTCCATGATGTAGCCGTAGGAGGAAATCGACAAGGCGACGCGGGCGTTCTGCTCAACGAGCAGGATGGTCGTCTTCTCCTTTTCGTTGATCTCCCTGATGATCCCGAAGATCTCCCTGACCAGCAGGGGGGAAAGTCCGAGCGACGGCTCGTCGAGCAGCATGAGCTTCGGGCGGGCCATGAGGGCGCGCCCGATGGCGAGCATCTGCTGCTCCCCCCCGGACAGGTACCCCGCCAGCTGCTTCCGCCGCTCCGTGAGCTGGGGGAAGTATCCGTAGACCCGGTCATAGTCCCCTTTCACGTTCCTTCCGTCTTTTCGCGTGTGCGCACCGCACCGCAGGTTCTCCTCCACCGTCAGGTCCTCGAAGACCCGCCGGCCCTCCATGACCTGGAATATCCCCCGGCGGACGATCTCTTCCGCATCCTTCCCGTTCACCTTCTCTCCCTCGAACAGGATCTCCCCGTCGGTCACCTCCCCCTCCTCGGATTTGAGGAGCCCGGAGATCGCCTTGAGCGTGGTGCTTTTCCCCGCCCCGTTGGCTCCCAGAAGAGCCACGATCTGCCCGCCCGGGACGACGAGGGAGAGCCCTTTCAGGACGAGAATGACATCCGAGTAGATCACCTCGATGTTGTTTACCTTCAGCATGGAATCCCACCCGTACGTTGGTCGGGCGCAAGCGGTGAGGGGGGGGAAGGCCCCCCTCACCCGGCAATGCGGAACCCTACAGCCCGAGCCACTCCGCCTTACGAGGCAGCTCGATCGTCGCCTTGAGAACCGTTTTCCCGCCTTTGTACTCGTACACCTTCGCCGACATGTTCGGGCGATGGTCCCCTGCGGTGTAGGTAAGCTTCGAGGTGAGTCCGCCCGTGTCGAAGTCCTTGAAGGTCTCCAGCGCCGCCTTCACGCCGGGACCGTTGAGCTGCCCGTTCTTGTCGGCGATTTTGAGCGCCTCGCACAGTGCCATCATGGAGACCCAGCCGCGGACATAGTGGGTGTTCTGGTGCTCCCCTTTCGTGACCTCCTTGATGAGCTTCATCCCGGGAACGTCATCCCCGTACACCGCGGCCGCCTGCAGCCCGAGCGTCCCCTCCGCCGCGTCCCCGGCGATTTTCACCAGGTCTTCGTCGTTCCCCCAGATGTTCACGAGAAACTTCGTCTTGAGTCCGAGCTTCTTGGCGTCCTTGATGATGACCGCCGCGGAGGGAGTGGTCCCGCCGATCCACCCGAAGTCGGCGCCCTTGCTCTTCACGGAGAGCATCTGGGAGTTCGCCTCTATCGCCTTGAGCCCCACGTCTTCGTCGCCCAGGACCTCGAACCCCAGCTCCTTGGCGTACTCCTTCCCCCCTTTGATCGGGGCGATCCCGTACGGGTGGTTCGGGTAGATGAAGACGATCTTGGGCGCCCTCTTCTCCTTCCAGTTGTCCTTGATGTACTTGAGCCCCGCCCGCAGCTGGGTGGTGTAGTCCGCCGCGATGAAGAAGTTGTACGGAGCCTTCGCGGGGTCGGTCAGGTGGGCCGAATACGAGGCGGAAAGATACGGGATCTTGTCGGCCGCGAGAAATCCGGTCAGCGCCTCGGTGTCGCCTGTCCCCCAGCCCTGGATGGCCACCACCTTCTCCTCGACGTATTTCTTGTACTGGTTGATCGCCTTGTTCTTGTCGTACGCGTAGTCGATCATCTGCATGTCGATCCTTTTGCCGTTGATGCCGCCGTGGGCGTTGACGTAGTTCTTGTAGTCCTGTATGCCCTTGGCGTAGGGGTTGCCGACCGACGAAGTCGGGCCGGTGAGGTCGGCAAGATGGCCGATCTTGATATCCTCGGCCAGCGCTGCCCCAGCGAAAAGAAACATCGTGCACACCACTGCCGCCGCCACTCGAACCATTGACCTGTCCATACTCTTCCTCCTTGGGTGTTTTCTTTCCCGTCCCCCTCAATACGAGAACGGATAGAGCTTCCAGTATGCCTTGACCATCTTCCACCGGTGCGCCAGCCCGTCGGGCTCGAAGATGAGGAACATGATGATGATCAGGCCGAAGATGCCATGCTCGAAAGCGATCGCCAGCTTCGCGACGGTCGGGAAATCGGCCGACACCGTCGCGGTGAAGACCGACAGAAGCTTGGGGAGAAGGATCATGAAGACGGCGCCGAACAGCGAGCCGAGGATGCTTCCCATCCCCCCGATGATGATCATCGCGAGGTAGACGATCGACACCTCGATGTTGAACTGCTCGGACGAGACGTACTTCAGCGAGTGCCCGAAGAGGGCCCCGGCGACCCCCGCGTAGAACGACGAGATCCCGAACGAAAGGATCCGGTACCGGAAGAGGTTGATCCCCATGATCTCGGCGGAGATGTAGTGGTCCCGAACGGCCATGAAGGCCCTGCCGGTCTTCGTCCGCATCAGGTTGGCCGCGAACAGGATCATCCCGGCGGCGATGAAAAGGACGATGTAGTAGTACGAGCGGTCCGTGGAAAAAGTAAAGTTCCCGATCGCGGGCCGGGGGATCGTGATCCCGTAGCTGCCTCCGGTGACGGGCTCCCACCGGATGAAGATCCACTCGAGGATGAACTGGGACGCCAGCGTCGCGATGGCCAGGTAGAGGCCTTTCAGGCGCAGCGACGGGATGCCGAACACCATCCCGGCCATCGCCGTGACGATGCCGGCCGCGGGAACGCCCACCCAGAAGGAGAGGCCGAGCTTGGCCGTGACGTAGGCCGACGTGTACGCCCCGACCCCGAGGAAGGCCCCCTGCCCGAGGGAAATCTGCCCCGTGAACCCGGTGAGGATGTTCAGTCCCACCGCACCGATCGACGCGATCAGGATCTGGAGGGTGATCCAGAGGAACGCGCTCTTGACCAGGAAGGGCCAGGCGAGGAGGAAGACGAAGAAGGCCGTGACGCAGACCTTGACGAACGGGGTCTGCAGAAGCTCCATGTCCTTCTCGTAGGTTGTCCGGAAATCCCCGCAGTAGTGCATCCGCGCCTCTTCCTGCTTTCTGCCTGTCTCTTACGATGCCAAAAATCTCTTTCACCCTACACCCGCTCGATCTCCTTCGTCCCGAAAAGCCCGTACGGCTTGATCATCAGGATGACGACCAGGAAGATGTACGGGGCCACTTCCTTGACCCCGCTCAGATCCAGGTACGTCTTGCAGAACCCGTCGGAGAGATTCTCGAGGACTCCGATGATCATCCCGCCCAGCGCCGCGCCCAGGATCGAGTCGAGGCCGCCGAGGATGGTCGCCGGGAAGACCTTCAGACCGAAATGGTAGAGCGAGCTGTTGATCCCGTTGATGTTTCCGATCAGCACCCCGCCGATCCCGGAAACGACCGCCGAGATCACCCAGGCCAGGGCGAAGATATGCTTGACCGAGATCCCCATGGACTGGGCGACCTGCTGGTTGAAGGCAGCCGCCCGCATCGCCACGCCGGCCTTGGAATATTTGAAGAAGACGGAAAATACGGCCAGAAGAACCAGAGAGAGCACGAAGCACCAGACGAACTCGAGGGAGATCGGAAGCCCGGCGATCTCCACCATCTCCTGCGGAAACAGCTTGGGCTCGTAGACGAGGATCTCCGTCCCCCAGATGGCCGAGACGATCGACCGGAGGACAAGCGAAAGTCCGATGGTGACCATGATGATGGAGATGACCGGCTCGCCGATCATGGGACGGAGGATCAGCCGCTCGATGAACAGCGCCAGGACCATCCCGAACAGGATGGTGAGCAGGAGCGCGGCCCAGAACGGTACGTGCATCTGCACGAGAAAACCGTAGCAGACGTACGCCCCCACCATCAGAAGCTCTCCCTGGGCGAAGTTGACCACCCGCGTCGCCTTGT
This sequence comes from Candidatus Deferrimicrobiaceae bacterium, assembly GCA_049577645.1. GTDB lineage: Bacteria > Desulfobacterota > Deferrimicrobia > Deferrimicrobiales > Deferrimicrobiaceae > CSP1-8. The sequence goes on along the minus strand of JBAUKK010000094.1, from coordinate 822 downwards.
AGATGATCACGAATCCCAGCGCGACCGCCGAATAGATGCTGCCGATTACCAGGCCGCTGATCACCAGCTGAAGAAGGTATTGGGCCGTCATCTTTCCCCCTTACAGGTCGCGCACGGCGAGCGTCGTCCGGATTTGCGAGGTCTTCCCGTCCTGGTACTTGATGACGGCGTCCACGGGGATCGAGGTCGCTTCCGCGTACATCCCCTCGATGACGTGCCGGTATCTCTCGCCCACGAACGAGCGCCTGACTTTCCTCGTGCGCGTCAGCTCGTCGTCGTCCGCGTCCAGTTCCTTGTACAGAAGCACGATCCGCCGGATGCGCGTGGACTCGGGGAGCGTGGCGTTCACCTTCTCCACCTCCTTCGCGAGGAGCTCGAGGACCTCCGGCTTTCCCGCCAGGTCGATGTAGGTGGTGTAGGAGATCCTTCTCCCTTCCGCCCACTTCCCGACGTTGGGGTAATCGATGCAGATCATCGAGGCGAGGAAGTCACGCTCGTTGCCCAGACAGACGCATTCCTTGATGTAGGGCGAGAACTTGAGCTTGTTCTCTATGAACTGAGGGGAGAACCCCGTGCCGTCGGCAAGGTGCATGACGTCCTTCACCCGGTCGATCACGACCAGGTGCCCGTCCTCCGTGAAGTATCCGGCGTCGCCCGAGTGGAGCCATCCTCCCGCGAGGGTTTTTTCGGTCTCTTCCGCGCTCTTGTAGTATCCCAGGAACACCGAGGGGCTGCGGGAAAGGATCTCGCCGGCCTCGGAGATCATAATCTCCGTCTCGGGAATGGGCTTCCCCACCGAGTCGAAGTTGATGTCGCCTTCCC
>JBAUKK010000093.1:0-3039 GCA_049577645.1 Candidatus Deferrimicrobiaceae bacterium | reverse complement strand
GTTCTGGGAAGAGGCCTGTCGGCCCTTCTCCCGGGCCCTGCCGAACGGGAGCCCGTCTTCATGCACATCCCGGTGAACGAAATCCGGGCCGGCTCCCAGCAGCCACGTCGATCTTTTTCCACGGGAGAGCTGCGGGACCTGGTCGAGTCCGTGCGGGAAAAAGGGGTTCTGCAACCCGTTCTCGTTCGCCCCACGACCGCCGGGTACGAACTCGTCGCGGGGGAGCGGAGGCTGCGCGCCGCACAGGCCGCAGGCGTTACGACGATCCCCGCCATCGTCAAGAAGTTTTCCGACCGGGAATCGCTCGAGGCCGCCCTGGTGGAGAATGTCCAGCGTGCGGACCTGAACGCCATCGAGCTTGCGGAGGCGTACCATCGGCTATCCGCCGAGTTCGCGCTCTCGCACGAGGAGGTCGCGCGGCGTGTAGGGAAGGACCGCGTCACGGTGGCGAACACGGTCCGGCTGCTCAAGCTCCCTGCGGCCGTGAAACAGGCGGTCGTGGACGGCCGCATCTCCGCGGGGCACGCGCGCGCGCTCCTGTCGGCGCCCCCCGGCCGGCTCCCGGCGATTTTCGAGACCGTGTTGCGCAAGGGGCTCTCCGTGCGCGAGGCGGAACGGTTGTGCCAGGAGGGGGAGAGGAAGGAGTCGACGCGTAAACCCAAGCGCCGAGACCTGCATCTTAAGGACCTGGAGGATCGGTTGTCCCGGAGAGGGGGCACGAGGGTGCGCATCCGGGGGACGACGAAGAAGGGGAGGGTGGAAGTTTCCTACTTCTCCGAGGAGGAGTTGGCAAGGATCTGCGACATCCTTTTCGCCGGGAACCAGGGATCCGCTGCGGGACAATACGATATCGAGCGCCGGGAATAAGGGGAAAAAACAGTTGCAACCCGATTGGCATGTGCTATATTTTGCCGCATAACCGCCAACCATTTTGTATCCGGGAAACGGACAAACCGTGACGGGAAAGGAGCGTTAAGAAATGCGTAAATTATGGGTACTGTTCCTGAGTCTGGTATTTGCCGCATCGTTTGGTCTGGCAGCATGCGCGAAGAAGGAGGCTCCTCCTCCTCCGCCTCCTCCGCCCGCCGAGCAGGCCGCTCCTGCCGATAAGGGGGAGATGATGCCTGCCGACAACGCGGCGATGCCGCCTGCCGGCATGGAAAAACCGATGGAGGAACCCAAGAAGTAAGCGGATCGCGTTCCGCTCCCCGATCGGGTGAAGGATCCTTCGGGGGGCGAAAGCGGCTATTGCAAGGAAGAGAAGGGCGTTGCAGGCGTCTGCGGCGTCCTTTTTCTTTTCCCTTCTGGTCTGGAGATCGGATAACCGGGCGGAAAACCCCCACTAACTGCTTGACAGTGGCTTTCCTCTCGTGATAGCAATTTCCTGTTTATCTGTTGAACGCCTGTCGCTAGCCTGCAGGGAATTCCGGAGGAGACGGTTCCATGGAGCTCGTCCTCAAGATATTTGAGACTTTGGACATAACACTGCTCGCCGTTCTTCAGATGGGGCTGGTGGTCTTCCTGGCATTCGTCCTTTCCGTGACTCTCGTCCGGCCTGTTCTCGCTACGTTCCAGGAACGCGAGAACCTATCCGTCCTGCCGCTGGAGGAAGCGAAACGGCTTGTCGCCGATGCCGATGCCAAAACCCGACAGTATGACGAGTCCCGGCGGAAGGCAGCCGCCGAGGGCCTCGCCCGCAAACGCGCCCGGCTGGAAGAAGCGTCACGGGCCGAGCGGAAGGGGATCGAAACCGTCAGGGGGGAGACCAACCGGCAGATCGACAAGATGAAAGGGGAGATCGTCGCGGAGAAAGAAGATGCCGCCCGGGTGCTGCGCGCCGAGGTGTCGCACCTCTCGCAGGAGATCGCCGAGAAAATTCTCGGGAGGCGTGTGGCGTGAGGGCGATCCTGCTCCTTATTGGTTTCCTTGTCGCGCCCGCCGTCGCGCCCGCCGCGTCCGAAGCGGGCGGCACCGCGGGGATCCCGTGGTGGGAGATTTTCAAGCAGGCCGTGAACTTCAGCATTCTGCTGGGGGTACTCGTCTATTTCCTGAGAAAGCCCGTCGGAGCGTATCTCAAGGAACGGACGGAGATTCTCAAGAAATCGATCGACGAGGCGGCCCAGGCGAGGGCCTCCGCAGCGGCGATGCACCTGGCGATCGAGGCACGCATGGCCAGGCTCTCCGAGGAGATCGCGGAGATGAACCGGAAGATGGACGCCGAGGCCAAGGAGGAGACGCGACGGATGCGGGAAGTGGCGCAGGCCGAGATCGGGCGGCTCCACGCCCAGGTGCAGTTTGCCGCCGAACAGGAAGTGAAGAAAGCCCGGGCCGAGCTCCGCGGGGAGGCGGCCGAGCTTTCCGCGCAGGCCGCCAGGGAGATCGTCTCGAAGACGATCACGAAGGAGGATCAGGAGCGGATGGTGCGGGAGAACATCGACAGGATCCGGGAGATCGTGCGGTGATCGGAGGAAGCCTGGCGCGAAGGTACTCCCGCGCGCTGCTCGCCATCGGGCAGGAAGAGGGGACGTTACGCAAGATCCTGGATGAGGCGGAGCGGTTCGACCGGCTGATGGCCGAAATCCCCCTCCTGCGCGAGATGCTGGAAGTCGCGCACATCAATCGCCGGGACAAGAAGGCCGCCCTCGAGGCCTCCCTCGCGCCCTTCGGCTTTCTCCCCTCGACGAGGAATTTCCTGTTCCTGCTGGTCGATAAGGGAAGGATGAATATCCTCTCCCCGATCGTGTCGGAGCTTCGCCGCCTGATCGAGGAGAGCGAGGGGATCGAGCGCGTCGAAGTCTCGGTGCCGATGCCGCTCACGGGCGCCCAGCGCGACCTGCTCCAGTCTGTCCTAGAGCGGCAGACCGGCAAGAAGGTCCTGCTGGAGGAGAAGGTCGACCTCTCCGTGCTGGGGGGGATGGTCGTCAAGGTCGGCTCCACCGTCTACGACGGGAGCGCACGCACGCAGATCCGACATATCCGGGAAATTTTAGAGAAGGGGTGAACCAGGCGCCATGAGCATCCGCGCAGATGAGATCACGG
>JBAUKK010000092.1:0-2677 GCA_049577645.1 Candidatus Deferrimicrobiaceae bacterium | reverse complement strand
GGGAAGGCGGCACGCCATCGTTGTCGCGTCCGCTTCGATGGTGCCCGGGGGGCCGACGGCGGGACGGCCGCCTTCCGGTTGCCGGGAGAAGAGATCCGGATCGGTTTCCTGGCCGAGCGCGGGGAAGACGAAGGAGCACGGAACCTCGAACTCGGAACCCTCGACAGGCAGAGGCCTGCGCCGCCCGCTTCGATCGGGCTCGCCGAGCTCCATGCGGACGCACCGAATGCCCGTCAACCGGCCGGTCACCGCGTCCCGGATCACCGAACCCGGCGCGACGAGCGTCGTAAGACGCACTCCTTCCTGCTCCGCGGCGTCCACTTCCTCGTGGAAGGCCGGCATCTCCCTGCGGGACCGGCGGTACAGGATTTCGACCTCTTCCGCGCCGCAGCGGACGGCGGTCCGTGCGGCGTCCACCGCGGAGTTGCCTCCCCCCACCACCACAACCCTTCCGTGCAGATCCCGGGGCCCGTGCAGTTCGGTGTCTCTCAGGAAATCCAGGGCCGATTCCACCCCTGAGGCATCCTCGCCCGGTATGCCCAGTTTCTTGCCAAGGGGAGCGCCCGGAGCCAGGAAGATCGCGTGGAATCCCTCCTCCCGCAGTCCCAGCAGCGTGAAGTCCCTGCCGAGCTTGCGGTTGCCGACGATTTCCACGCCGAGCGAAAGGATCACGTCGATGTCCGCGTCCAGCTCCTCCCGGGGAAGACGGTACGCAGGAATCCCGTACCGGAGCATCCCCCCCAGGCGGGGCATCGCCTCGTGGATCGCGACCGAGTGGCCCCGCAGGGACAGGTAGTACGCGCAGGTCAGGCCCGCCGGACCGCCCCCCACGACCGCGACCCGCTTCCCCGTGGGGGGCAGCCGATCCGGGTGTACACTTGCGTGCCCGGACACGAAACGCTTCACGTGGTTGATCCCGACGGACTCGTCCACCAGGTTGCGGCGGCATGCCGCTTCGCACTTTCGCACGCACACCCTTCCGCAGACGACGGGAAGGGGGTTGCGCTCCCGGATCAGGCGCAGGGCCTCCCGGTAGTGGCCGAGCCTCGCCAGGCCCAGATATCCCTGGACGTCGACGCCGGCCGGACATGCCAGCTGACCGGGACACGCACAGTCGGCATAGTGATCGGAAAGGAGCAGCGCGAGCGCGGTCTTCCGGGCGCGCGTGATCCGGTCGCTGCGGGTTACGACCTCCATCCCGTCGCGGACCCGGGTCGTGCAGGAGGGAAGGAGCCCGCGCGCATCCTTGACCTCGATCACGCAAAGGAAGCAGGAGCCGAACGGCGGAAGTCCGGGCTCGTGGCAGAGCGTCGGGATCGTGTCCAGATGCTGCTCGCGGACCAGTTCGAGGATGGTTTGCCCGGGGCGCGCCGCGACCGCCCGTCCGTTGACCGTGAGTTCCACCGGCAGGTACGACCGGTCCTCGTCCGTTTTCCAGTGCATTTTCGCTATCCTTTCCGCACCGCGTCGGAACGGCAGACCGTGAGGCATTTCCCGCATCGCACGCATAGGCTCCCGTCGATCCGGTGGACCTCCTTGCTCCGACCGCTGATCGCCCCGACGTCGCAGGCCGTAACGCACAGACCGCAGCCCGTGCACTTGTCCGGATCGATCGAAAATTCCACCAGGGCCAGGCAGACCTTTGCCGCGCATTTCCCGTCGCGTATGTGCCCTTCGTACTCGTCGTGGAAGTACCGCAGGGTCGTCAGCACCGGGTTGGGAGCGCTCTGGCCGAGTCCGCACAGGGAGCTCGCCCGGATCTGCTCGCCCAGCTCCGCGAGCGTGTGCACGTCTTCCGGATTCCCGCCTCCCGCGCAGATCCTCTCCAGGATCTCGAGCATCCGCTTCGTGCCGATCCGGCAGAAGGTGCACTTCCCGCACGATTCGTTCTGGGTGAAGTGCAGGAAAAACCGGGCGACGTCCACCATGCAGGTGGAGTCGTCCATGACCACCATCCCGCCCGAGCCCATGATCGCGCCGGTGGCGGTGATCTGTTCGTAGTCGACGGGCGTGCTTCCCAGGGAGGCGGGGATGCATCCGCCCGACGGCCCCCCCATCTGGACCGCCTTGAAAGGCCCCCCCGAGGCGGTGCCGCCGCCGATCCCGTAGACGATCTCGTCGATCGTGGTGCCCATGGGAACCTCCACGAGGCCTCCCCTTTTTACCTTGCCCGCCAGGGCGAATACCTTGGTCCCCTTGGAGTCGGCGGTCCCGCTGGACCGGAAGGCCCCCGCCCCGTGCGAAAGGATCCAGGGCACGTTGGCAAGCGTCTCCACGTTGTTGATGCAGGTGGGAAGGCCCCACAGGCCGGCTTCCGTGGGAAACGGCGGGCGCACGCGCGGCATCCCCCGTTTGCCCTCGATGGAGGCGATCAGCGCGGTCTCCTCCCCGCATACGAACGCCCCGGCCCCCTCCTTGAGGTGTATGGAAAAGGAAAACCCGCTGTCGAACAGGTTTTGGCCCAGGAGTCCCTTTTCCCGGGCGCCGGCTATGGCCTCGTGCAGCCGGCGGATCGCGAGGGGGTACTCCGCGCGGATGTAGACGATTCCCTCCCCGGCGCCGATGGCATAACCCGCGATCGCCATGCCTTCCAGCACGGAGTGCGGATCTCCCTCGAGCACGCTGCGATCCATGAAGGCGCCGGGGTCTCCTTCATCGGCGTTGCAGATGACGACCT
>JBAUKK010000091.1:0-3181 GCA_049577645.1 Candidatus Deferrimicrobiaceae bacterium | reverse complement strand
GCATCAGCACCGCGTGGCAGCGGACGAAAACGTCCCCGATCCGCTCCGTAAAGGGAAACGGCTCGATGGGGAGTCCTTCCCGCCTCACCGTATCTTCCACGGCGGCGAACTCTTTTTCCCCGGTCTGCAGGAGAAACCGCATTGCTTTGCCACCGTTCTTCACGGCCCGCCCCATACCGAGCACGATCTCGTTGATCGCCCTGGCCCCCTGGGACCCCCCCATCGCAAGGACGGTGAAGGGCGGCGGAAGCGGGGAACCGCTCCGCGCCCGCTCCGCCGCCTTCACGATCTCCCGCCGGACGGGGTTCCCGTAAACTACCGCGCGCCCCCGCGGGAAATAGGACGTCGCGCCCGCAAATCCCGTGTACACGTGCCTTGCCATCCTCCCGAGCATCCGGTTCGACCGGCCGGGGACCGCGTTCTGCTCCTGCAGGAACAGCGGAATCCCCGAGGCTGCCGCCGCCAGCGATACGGGGACGGAAGCATACCCCCCCACGCCGAACACGAAATCGGGGCGCCTGCGGCGAAGGACCCGGAACGAGGGCCCAAGCCCGCCGAGCATCATGCCCATTCCGCGCAACCCGCCGGCTCCCTTGCCGCGGATCTGCCCCGAGGAGACGAATTCGATATCGAAGCCCCGGGCCGGGACCGCCCTTGCCTCGAGGCCCCTCTCCGTCCCGACGAAGCAGACGGAACCTCCCGGGGAAAGGGAGAGAAACTCCTCAGCAAGCGCTATCCCCGGGAACACGTGCCCGCCTGTTCCCCCGCCGGCGATCAACAGGTTCAGAGACAAATACCTCCGCTCCTTTCATCGAGATGTTGGTGAGGACGCCGATCGCCGCCAGATGGAGGATGAGGGAGCTCCCCCCATAGCTCAGGAACGGCAGGACCATTCCCTTGGGCGGAAGCATCTTCAACCCCACCATCATGTTCGCGAGGGCCTGCACGCCGATCACGATAGAGACCCCCATCGCGAAATACTTCCCGAACGGGTCGCGGGCGCGACGACCGATCCGGAACCCCACCCAGACGAGCGTCATGAAGCAGGCGCCCACGGCGACCACCCCCGCAAACCCGAGCTCCTCCCCGATGACGGAGAAGATATAGTCCGTGTGCATTGCCGGGAGGTAGAAAAGCTTCTGCTTTCCGGCGCCGATCCCCGTCCCGAGGAGGCCTCCGTTCGAGAAAGCGATGAGGGACTGCACCACCTGGTAGCCCGCCGCCTGGGCCTGGGAGAACGGGTCGAGGAAAGCCGACAGGCGGGCCATCCGGTACGGTCTCGCGGCGATCGCGAGGACCACGCCGACAATCCCCAAAACTCCGCATCCCGCGAGGTATTTCCACGGAAACCCGGCGATCACCAGAAGCGCCATGAACGACGCGGTGATGACCACCGCCATCCCGAAGTCCGGCTCCTTGAGGATCAGCGCCACGTATCCCGTCAACACGGCGAGCAACGGAAGGAACGCCCGGACCCCTTCGCGGAAGTTCTCCCCCTTCCGGTCGATCGCATAGGCGCCATAGGCGATGAGGGAAAACTTGGCGAGCTCGGAAGGCTGGAAGGTGAAGAACCTCAGGTCGATCCACCGGGAGGCGCCGTTTGCCGTGTGCCGGATCCCGGGCACGTAGACAAGGACGAGAAGCAGGAGGGTTCCCCCCATGAGGAACCTGATCCGGCGCCGGAAAACGTCGTAGTCGACCCGGGAGACGAAGAGCGCCAGAGATGCTCCCAGGACGAGGAAGAGAACCTGCCGCTTGAAATAGTACGCCGCATCGTGTCCGAGCCTCTCGGACGCCTCTGCCGTCACCGACGAGGCGCTGTACACCATCACGGCCCCCAAGCCCACGAGGAAAAGCGTGCAAAGGGTCAGAATCAGGTTCTCGTGCCGCTTCCCGATGTTCATTCGGCAAGCCCCCTCACCGCCTCGCGGAACGCCTCGCCGCGCTCCTCGAAGTTGCGGAACATGTCGAAACTGGAACAGGCCGGGGAGAACACCACGACATCGCCCGCCCGCGCATTCGCGGCGGCAGCACGGACCGCCTCTTCCAGGGAGTCGGCCCCCAGAAGGGGCACCGTCCCCGAAAGATCCTGCACCATGCGGTCCCGGGCCTCGCCCAGAAGGAACGCCGCACGTACCTTTCGCGCAAGCGTCTCGCGGAGCGGACGGAAGTCCAGTCCCTTGTCCTTCCCGCCGGCGATCAGCCACACGGGTTCGGAGAATCCCTCGAGGCACTTGATCACCGCGCCCACGTTCGTCCCCTTCGAGTCGTTGAAAAAGGACACCCCTCGCACTTTCCGGACGAACTCCACCCTGTGCGGAAGCCCCCGGAAGGCCTGGAGGCATTCCCAGACCGCATCGGGGGGGACCCCCATGCGGCGGGCCGCCCCGATCGCCGCCATGGCGTTCTCCTCGTTCTGAATCCCCCGGATCTTGAGGAGGGAGACCGGGTACCGCTCTTCGACGGGGCCGCCCCGGTACACCATGTCCTTCCCGTCCCGGGACACGCCCGTGGCAAGAGGACGGGAGAGCGAAAACGGCACCTGCACGGAAGGGACGCCGCGGAACCGGCCGGTAATCTCCCGGTCGTCGGCGTTCACGACGGCCGAGTCCTCCTGCCCCTGGTTCCGGAATATCCCCATCTTCGTTTCGGCGTAGGAGGAAAAGTCGGGATACCGGTCCCGATGGTCCTCGGTGATGTTCAGGAGGACGGCAACGGACGGCCGGAAGGCGTCGATTGCCTCCAGCTGAAAGCTCGAGACCTCGACCACGGCCCAGTCGTGCGATTCCGGAGGAGCGCTCACGAAGGGGGTCCCCAGGTTTCCTCCGACGAACACCCGGGGAAAGACGAGGGACGCCATGTTCCCCAGGAGCGTCGTGACCGTCGACTTCCCGTTCGTTCCCGTCACCGCGGCCACGTTTCCGGAAAATTTACGGAAGCCGAGCTCCAGCTCCCCCCACACGGGTGTCCCGGCGCGGGAAAGCGCCTGGAGGGGGAGTGTCTCCCGCGGGACCCCGGGAGAAAGAATCACGAGGTCCACCCCCGGCACGGAGGTTTCCGGTATCCTTCCCTGGACAAAAGCGACCTGCGCAGGCAGGGGGTGCCCGAGAGTCCGCTCCACGTCCTCTTTCGGGCGCTCGTCGAAAAGCGTGACGACGGCCCCCTCGCGCTGGAGGAAAAG
>JBAUKK010000090.1:0-9441 GCA_049577645.1 Candidatus Deferrimicrobiaceae bacterium | reverse complement strand
GTCTCGTCTCCTGGAGGCGCTCCTCCTTGATGCGTTCGAGCCGGCCAAGCAGAATGTCCCGCTCCCGTCTGAGGGGCTCCCTGTCGGCGGTTTCCGCAACGCGTTTTTCCAGGGCGGAAATAGTATCTTGCCGCTCGATTGCCTCCCTCCGCAGGGTTTCCCGTTCCATGTCGCATTGCTGCGCCATTGCCCCCAGTTCCTGGATCCTCTTTCCGGTCGCCTTCTCCTTTTCGAGCAGTTCCGATATGAGCTCTTCCCGTGTGATTCGCGTCCCCTCGTACTTGCCGGCTGTCGAGGCGAGCTCCTTCTCCAGCTCCCGGTTCCGTGAGGAAAGGGCCATGTTCCCCTCCTTCTCATCGGAGAGTTGGTTTTGGATCGCCTCGTATCTCCCCTCGAGGGCGTTCCTCTCCCTGCTGGCGGACGCCAGAGCATCCCGTAGCGTGTCGGCTTCCCTCGTTTTTGCTTCGTACTTGGATGTGGTGACGAGACAACCACCTGCCCCCAGCGTGAACGCGACGAGGGGGACGACCATCCAGAATCCCTTTGTCCGCAACCTTTTTCCCCGGCAAAGCCTGTTTGTCCAAGGCATGAATCATTTTACTTTCCCCCCCCTTTTTTATAAAGTTCTATTTAAACCGGTCTCCCCGAACGACCCGGGGCGGTTTGCGGAAAGGCGGGCAGACGTGCGTGGTTCCCAGACCGAACTTCTCGACACATTCCTCAAGCTTGGCTATCTGTCCCATGAATCACTGAAGAAACTCAAGGCAAGCGGTACGAGGAAAGGGGTCCCGGCGGTGGAGGCGGCCCTGGTTTCCGGCATTCTCGCTCCCGACGCAAAGGGGTGGGTCCTCGCGAATTCGCTGGGGATACCGTTCCTCGAAGTCGATCCGGATGCGTTGCCGCTTTCCCTCTCCGATATTCTTCCCGAGGCGATTGCACGCGAGAACATGGCGGTTCCCGTCTTCCGGGAGGAAGGGCGGATCACTCTCGCGGTTGCCGACCCGTTCCGCCGGGAGGCGTTCTCCCGGATCGAGGAGATGACCGGACTGGTCGTAAGGCTTGTCGTCTGTCCGGTCCGCTCGATCGCGCGCATCCTCGAACGCTTCTACCCCGAGGACCTTCCGCTTTCCCTCGAAGAGGTTTCCGGCGGAGCGATCGACCGGCAGGAAGCCGAGGAGTGGCTTGCCCGGGGCCGGGTCAGGCGGCTGGCGGAGAAGGTCCTCCTGCACGCCGTCAAGACCGGGATTTCCACTGTCCGGATATCCCCCTCCGGCCGGAAGGTGGCGGTCTATGGAGACTCGAGGAGCCGGAAATCGCTTCTTCTCTCTTTCCCGCTGCGCTTCCGGGAGGCTCTCGTAAGCTCCTTTCTGGAACTGGCGGGGGTTTCCGCAAGTCGTGAGTCCGTGCTGGAGTCCACCTTCCAGATGGAAACGGCGACCGGCATCCGTGCCTTCCGGATCAGTTTTCTGCGGGGCCTCTCCGGGGGCGAGGCGGTGGTGAAGGTTCTGCCGGATCTCCGCTCGGCCATCGCGCTGGATTCGATCGGGTTTCTCCCGGGTCAGACCGAGGTTATCCGACGTTTCCTTTCGATGCGGGACGGTCTGTGCCTCGTTTCCTCCCCGGGAACCGAGGGTTTGGCGACCACGATCTTTGCGATGCTCAGGGAATCGTACCGGACGGGAAGCCGCGTCGTCACCGTCGAGGAGATCCATCGTTTCCGGAACGACGGGTACATCCAGCTGGAACGCCCCGAGGTCGAGAAGCGATTCGGGGGGAAATGGGTGCGCCTTGCCGAGACCCTCGAACCCGACGCCCTGATGATCGAGTCCGTCAACGGGCCAAAGGAACTTCTCGATCTGGTCCACATCGCCAGGAGGGGCGTGCCCGTGTTCTGCGGCGTGCAGGGGATAAACCTCGTCCAAACGCTTACGTCCCTGTTCTCCCTGGAAGTCGATCCGTTTTTCCTTGTGCGCGTGGTGCGGCTCGTAATGCACCAGCGTCTTGTCAACCTCCTTTGCCCCGATTGCCGCCTGTCCGTGCCGGCCGTACCTTCGTTTCAACTTGCGGGGGAGGGTCACCGGGAAAGACTTCGGATGATGGTCCGGGAGGTTACGTTCTACGTTCCGGCCGGATGTTCCCGATGCCAGGGAACGGGGTTTTCCGGGAAAATGGCCCTGTTCGATCTGCTCCCGTTTACCCCCGGCGTCCAGAACGAAATCCTTTCCGACGCGCCTCTGGAGAAGGGGCTTGCGCGTATCGTCGAGGAGAATTCGCAATCCGTTTTCTCCTCGGTGGAGGATCTGTTGCGGCGGGGGATGGTAACATTCGAGGATGTCCTTCCGTTTTTCCGATAGGGGGCGGATGGAGACTGCGACGGGAAGTGCAATGGTCCTGACCTGCCCAGACGCCGGAGGGGTGGCATGAAAGAACGGACGCTGACCCGGATGTTTCTGAACCGGATCGAGGAAGGGGGAAATTCCGTCCGGTATCTCGTCCCGCAAGAAGGGAAGTGGGTTCCGATGACGTACCGGGAGGTCGGATCCGCAGTGCGGGAGATGGCGAACGGGCTGATGGCCCTTGGCCTTTCCCGGGGCGACAAGGTGGCGATTCTTTCCGGTACGCGCGTGGAATGGTGTCTGGCGGACATCGCCGTCCTCCTCGGAGGTTTCGTCACGGTTCCGATCTACCCGTCCAGCCTTCCCGACCAGGTAGGGTACATGCTGGGGCATTCGCAAGCCCGCGCGGCCTTCGTGGAGGACGGGACGCAGTGGAACAAGGTCGCAGGCGCCTGGAAGGATCTTCCCTCCTTGTCCACGGTGGTCCTGTTCACCGGTTCTTCGGAAGGAAGGGAGAAAACGATCGACCTTCCGAGTCTTCGCTCGAAGGGAATCGAACACGCGGCGGCCAACCCGGAGGATTTTTCCCGCCGCACGGAGGAGATCCGCCCCGAGGACGATCTGACGCTTATCTACACATCCGGGACCACCGGCCCGCCGAAAGGGGTGGTGACCCGGCACAGCAACTACGTATTCATCGTAACGTCCAGCCTCGAGGCTGTCCCGGTCAGGAAGGGGGAGACATTTCTCCAGTTCCTCCCCCTGGCGCATTCCCTGGGCAGGCTTGAGCATTTCCTCACCTTCGACTCCATGGCGGTTTCCGCGTTTGCCCGGGACATCCAGACGGTCGGAGAGGACCTTGCGCTGGTCCGGCCCGAGATCATGGTGAGCGTCCCCCGGCTGTACGAGAAGTTCTATGCACGGGTGCTCGCCAAGGTGGAGGAGGACGGGGGGCTGAAGAGGATGATATTTCACTGGGCGATCGGCATCGGGCGCGAGGTGTCCCGGCGCCGCCAGCGCAAGGAAGCGGTCGGCGGGCTCCTTGCCCTCAAGTTCTCCGTGGCGGAGAGGCTCGTGTTCCGGAAAATCCGGGAACGGATGGGCGGCCGGTTCCGGTTCGCCATCTCCGGGGGCGCTCCGCTTTCCCCGGAGATCGCCGAGTTCCTGCATGCGCTGGGCGTATTGATCCTCGAGGGATACGGGCTCACGGAGGACTCCACCGTCACCGCGGTCAACCGGTACGACTCCTACAGATTCGGAACAGTGGGGAAGGCGCTTCCCGGCACCGAGATCCGGATCGCTCCCGACGGGGAGATTCTCGTACGGGGCCCCCATGTGTTCAAGGAGTACTTCCGCGACCCGGAGGCGACCCGGGAAGCGATCGACGCCGAGGGGTGGCTTCACACCGGCGACATCGGGGACCTGGACTCGGAGGGGTTCCTGCGGATCACGGACAGGAAGAAGGACATCATCGTGACGTCGGGCGGGAAAAACGTCGCACCCCAGAACGTGGAGAACCTGCTCAAGAACGACAAGTTCGTCAGCCAGGCCTTCGTCTACGGCGACCGGCGGAAATACCTCACCGCTCTCATCACCCTGTCCGCGGAGGACATCGTGAAGTGGGCGGAGCAGAACGGCATCCAGGAGTCGGCCCCCGTCCTTCTCGCCAAAAACCCCCGGGTGGAGGCGATGATGCGGTCGCGCGTCGACGAGACCAACCGCCGGCTCGCTACTTTCGAGCAGGTAAAGAAGTTCGTCCTGCTCGGCACCGACTTTTCCCAGGAAACGGGGGAGCTCACACCCACGCTCAAGGTGAAGCGCAAGGTGGTCATCAAGAGGTACGGGAACCTTCTGGATGCCCTGTACGAGAAAGACTGACGATACCGTTGCCCACCTCGGTTTACGAAATCAACAGCATGCCGGAAAAGGAGCGCGAAACGCTTCTCTCCGTCCTCCTTCCGCGCCGCCTCCTGAAGGGGTTCACGATCGACCCGGAGACGTTCCGGAACGACAAGGGGATCCGGTGCGTCAAGTTCCTGTGCCCCGAACGGATGCCCTTTTTCCAGGTGGAGCTCCGGCGCGACCCGGACGACCGGGATGCGGCGTATTTCCTCGACGTTTCCACCTCGGCGTTCGGGCAGATGGAGATCTCCTTCGTCATCGTGAACGACCCCGACGGCGAGAGGTTCGATATCGACGTGGACGAGCACGGGCAGGACACCTATTTCGGGACGACCCGCCGGAACATACCCGAGGAGATCCGGGCGATGAGGGCGGGGCTGGCCCCCGGGCAGGTCCGGCGAGGGCTGAAGGCGATGAGGGAGATCGTCGGCGGTTGGGAGGCGTTCTTCGGCGCCCTCGGGCACAACTTCTTCTTCCTCGAACCGCTGACCTACAACAGTGCGATCCTTTACGAAAGATCCGGCTTTTCGTACTTGCGCGGCGGTGAGATGATGAAAAAGATCGACCGGGAGTTCCGGCCCGGCGGTGTTCTCCATGACCATCTGGACGGAAGCACGCCGTTCCGGATGCCCGGCCAGGAGAAAACAGTGAGGGGAAGAAGCTGGGCGATCCACGACGGGATCCTGGACGAGCCGTGGGAGAGCCTGAAAATGTACAAGACGATCGGGGTCCACGGGGGTATTTCCACCTTCACGGGGGAGGGATATTGATGATCAGGCGTTTGGCAGTCGTCCTGGTGCTTCTCCTCATGGCCTCCGGCTCCCGGGGGGATGAGGCGGACCGCCCCAAGATCTTCCTTGAGAAGAAAATCTTCGCCGAAACCTTGGCAGGGCAGAAAAGCTTCTACGAGGTGCACACGGTCGCGGAGGGGGAGAACCTGTGGAAGATCCTCGGGGAAAAGTCACCGCTCTTTCCCCAGGATTATCCCTCCCTGCTCCGTGCGTTCCGGCGTGCCAATCCCGAGGTGAAGGACCCGGGAAGGCTCCTCCCTGGCGAGAAGATCCTTGTCCCGGCCAGCGGCATGAAGGCCGCCCGCCTGGTGCAGACGGGCAGATCGGTCGCCTACCGGATTCGGAAGGGGGACACCCTCTCGGAAATCCTGACCTCCCGGGGAGTCGTGCGCGGGAACCTCTCCCGCTACCTGGCCGCCGTTGCGGAGATAAACGAATCCGTTCGCGACGTGAACGTGATCCATGCCGACAAGGCTGTCCTGATCCCCACGCAAGCGTACTTTTCGGAGGCTGTGGAGGTCGCCGAGGCGCCTCCCGTGTCCGGTACGTTCGAGGTTGCGCTGACGCGGGACGTACCCACGGAGCCGGGCAGCAAGGCGATGCAACCGGCGATACCGGAGTCTCAGGTAGCGGCGCCCTCTCCGCTGTCCGCCGATTCGGGTGCCGTGATGACCGGCGGCAAGGCGGAGGAGCCGGCGCTTCCTCCGCTCCCCCGACCGAAATCCCCCTATCGCGGCCTGCTTTCGGACCTGGTTAGCGGGCTGGGGGAAAAGTGGGTGGACCGAGGGACGCTCTACCTTCCGATTCCGTCGGGCGGAGAGGTCGTGCTCAATCTGGAGGAGTACCCCGTCGTTCGCTTCTCGGGGGGAATCCACGCGCTGATCGATTTCCAGGGTGTTCTGCCGGATGAGGTTTGTCGGGTGATCACGGAGACGTGGAAGAATTACCGTGTGGTCTCGATGGGCGGGGCACAAGGCGCGCTGGATATGATCGGCCGTCTGCTGGGCGCCTCCGGGTACCATTCCGTAAGGGAAGGATTCGCCCACCCTCTGGTCATCGGAGAGGATCTGTCTGTCATCCTCCCCGCCCGCTGGGTAATTCTCCGGACGAGCCAGAGCCTGTTACACGGAGAGATCATCCTGATCAAGGAAGTTCCCGAAAAACCGGATCACGACCTCTCGATGGTCCTGCGATATGCGGAGCAGGTCGGGATCCGGGTTTTGCCGTTCGCTTACGACCCTTCCGCGTACGAAGGGTTTCTCGTGGGGCTCGACCCGGTGCAGGAGGCGGGGGAGGAGCGTCCCTCGGACCCGCTGCCGAAAAGCGGCCTCCCGGCGCTCGATTTCACACTCGAACTGGTGGGCATTCCGAAGCAGGACGAGAAACGAATACGCATCGGCGGGAAAGGGGAGTCCTTCCTCCTGACCGTCCGGCCGGAGAGGATATTCGAGACGGGGGGGAACCAGTTCATTGTGGACACCGGGAGGATGTCTGCCTCCCTCCTGACAATTATGCGGAACTCGGGGTACAACGTATTCGCTGTAGGCAGGAGCGAGCCCGGCAGGTCGGTCTTCCTGAGAGTTCTTGACGCCGCCGGGATTCCCTACGAGGAGAGGAAGGAGTACCTGCTTGCCGGAGGAAAGGAAAAGGGCTTCGAGGTTCGTGCGACCGGAACGTTTCTGACCTCCCGCGACTGGCTCGAGGGCAGAAAGATCCGGGAGGCGGTTCTTGTCCGGGGGAAGGCGCACTCCGCCACGAGAGAACTGATGAGGGGAATCGGAGTGGAAATTGTGGGGCCATAGCCGTACGATGAAATGCGGGTGAACGTTCTTCGGTTGTCGGGGCAGCGGGGATGGTAGCGTCGGGAAAGGATAGCCCGGGGAGACGGAAACCCGAGAAAATGTCCTTCTTTGGCCTGGCGAGTTTCCATCCTCGTCTGGCCATCGTCCTGTTAATCCTGACGCTTACCGTCGCCGTGGTGGGAATCCGGATTTTGCGGGATTCGGGGATCCGTCGGGTGGATGCTCTCGTGCGGGGTGCCCAGCGGGCTTTCGCGGTTCCGCAAAAGGAGAAGGCGAAACCCCGGGATCCCGTGGAAGTGGAGGCGCTCGTCAGGGAATGGACGGGTGCGCGAATCGCCCTCCCCCGGGATGAGGAGCTGTTCACGTACACCGGGGTCGCCCGGGAGAAGGTGGGGCGGCAGGTAACGGCGGTCATTCGCCTGTCCTTCTCGGGAGAGCGGTACCTCCTTCTCGTCGTTCGCCGGGAGATGATCGGGAGGGCGGGGTCCCCCGATTCCCTGTTTTCGCAAACCGGGTTCCTCTCCGGGGAGAAGGACGGAATGGCCTACGTGTTCTGGGAGCGGGAGGGAGTATCGTATCTGGTTGTGACGGGTTCCGATCTGGAGCATGCGTTCGACCTGGTCAGGCGGTATTTCACCTGACCGGGGAGGAGCCGGACGGACCGACAGGAGGGCATGGGATGATCGTCGCCAAGAGAATGATGCGGAACCCGGTGTTCCTGGACGAGGACGACTCGATGAAGGTGGCGATGGACCTGTTGAAGGACCGGGAGATCCGGCACCTCCCGGTGCTGAAGGGAGGGAACAAGCTCGTGGGGATCCTGACGGAAACGGACATCAAGCAGGCCTCTCCCTCTCCCGCCACGGCCCTCGAGATCCGCGAGGTGTATTACCTTCTCGACAAGATCAAGGTGAAGCAGATCATGACGAAGCGCCCGTACACGATTTCCCCCACCGCTCCCATCGAGGAGGCGGCTATGGTCATGCGGGACAAGAAGATCGGGTGTCTCCCCGTCGTGGAGGAGGGACGGCTCGTCGGCATCCTGACCGAGACCGACATCCTCGACGCGTTCATCGAGTCGATGGGCGTCCGCGGACCGGGGTACCGGATCGAACTGGCCCTGCCCGACATGGGCGGGGTGCTCTTCGAGGTGGTCAAGCTCCTCAAGGACTTCGACGCGAACATCGTGTCCATGGCGACCACTTCCTACGACGCCCCGGAGAGGAAGGTCCTCATCCTGCGAATCGAGACGAAAAACTACAAGGTGCTCAAGACGGCACTCAGGAAGAGCGGGTATGATATTCTCTCGGCCGATTGACCGGGGTCAAGGAACCGGAGGGACGGGAAAGGCATCTTAAGTAACGGCGGGCAAGTTACCGGCTGAAGGAGGTGTTGCGGATGAGAACGGATGTGGAGACGGTGCTGGAAAAGATTCGCCCGGCCCTGCAGGCGGACGGGGGAGACGTGGAACTCGTCGACGTCGAAGGGGGCGTGGTGAAGGTGCGCCTGACCGGTGCGTGCGGAGGATGCCCCATGGCGACCGTAACGCTGAAGAACGGGATCGAGGCGCTGCTGAAAAAGGAGATTCCCTCGGTTGACCAGGTGATCTCCGTATAGTCCAACATACATAAGGAGGCGGAATGGCGCACAGGATCAACGAGGAATGCATCGCCTGCGGTGCATGCGTTCCGGAATGCCCCGAACAGTGCATCGCGGAGGGAGACCCCATCTACATCATCGATGCAGGCAAGTGCACGGACTGTGCGGCCTGCGCGGGGGTGTGCCCGACCGCGTCGTGCGTGCCGGCCTGACCGGACGCGCGAGAGTTTAACGGTCACCGCGGGGGACGCCGGATGAGCCCGGCGCCCTTAGCTGTCCGGGACGGAATACGGAAGCAGGGAAGCGGAAGAACACCTTTCCGCTTCCCTGCTTTTTATGTGCGGTGGTTCCCCGGGCCGTCGTCCCCCGCGAGCTCCTTTAAAGAAGTTTCCTCACCTCGCTGTC
The DNA here is from genome assembly GCA_049577645.1 of Candidatus Deferrimicrobiaceae bacterium. Classification (GTDB taxonomy): domain Bacteria; phylum Desulfobacterota; class Deferrimicrobia; order Deferrimicrobiales; family Deferrimicrobiaceae; genus CSP1-8. Next base: position 606 of record JBAUKK010000090.1, on the reverse strand, counting down.
GAAGGCGTTCCGGTCCAGGTACCCCACGTGAACGTTTTGGATCCTGCCGTCCTTCCCGATAAAAATGGTGGTCGGCAGGGAGGAAACGCCTCCGTATGCCCTCGTGGTGGCGAGGTCCCCCAATAGGATCCGGTACTCGATCCGGTGCGTCATGACAAAGGCCGGAAGATTCTCCCGGGTGTCCGTATCAAGGGAGATCCCCACGAGCTCGAATCCCCTGTCCTTGTACTTGTTGTAGACATCCACGAATCCCGGTATCTCCTCGATGCAGGGAGGACACCAGGTGGCGAAGAAGTTGATTGCGGTTGGTTTTCCCAGAAAATGCGAGGAATCGACGACGTTGCCGCTTACGTCTCGCAAGGAGAAGCTCGGTGCGGCCGATCCCTCGCGCGGGAGGAACCTGCCCCGCGTTTCTTCCGCATCGGTTGGTCTTCCGCGGTGGGCGTTCAGGTAAAGGAAAAGGGCCCCCGTGAACGCAAGGACCAGAACCCCGGCAAGCGCCAGGGAGGATTTTTTCATCGGGGGACCTCCGCGAATCGCTGCTGACCCCGTTTCGCCCGGGGGTTTATCGGGGGGTTGTGCACCATGGTATTGTAAAGGTATAAG
>JBAUKK010000089.1:0-11767 GCA_049577645.1 Candidatus Deferrimicrobiaceae bacterium | reverse complement strand
CCTGAGGCGAAGGGATAAGGAAGGAGATGAATGCAAAAGGAGGAGGGGAACCTCCTTCTGCATACTGTATACAGAATAGTAGGGGGGCTGCTCCTTCCTGTCAAGAAAAATTTGCGAATGCGGATTTCGTCATGCAGGATGTTCCGGAAGGAATGCGTTGACAGGGGAATAGATAGGCTATAATTTCGATAGGATATATCGTGGAAAGGGGAAATCCGATGGCGGATTCGTACCGGCCGGAAACGATCGCCCTGCACGGAGGGCAGAAACCAGACCCGTCGACCAACGCGAGGGCGGTTCCGATCTACCAGACGACGTCGTATGTGTTTGACGACACGGCGCACGCCGCGCGCCTGTTCGGGCTTGCGGAGTTCGGCAACATCTACACCCGGATCATGAACCCGACCACCGACGTCCTCGAGCAGAGGATCGCGCAGCTGGAGGGGGGGACCGGCGCCCTGGCGGTGGCGTCCGGCCAGGCGGCGGAAACGCTGGCGCTCTTAAACATCGCGAACGCGGGGGACGAGATCCTCTCGTCGGCGTCCCTGTACGGGGGGACGTACAACCTGTTCCACTACACCTTCCCCAAGATGGGGATCGACGTGAAGTTCGTCGACTCCTCCGACCCGGGAAATTTCCGCAAGGCGATCACGAAGAGGACGAAGGCGATCTTCGCCGAGTCGATCGGAAACCCGAAGCTCGACACGCTGGACAACCGCGCGGTGGCCGACATCGCCCACGAGGCGGGCATCCCGCTGGTGATCGACAACACGATGCCGTCCCCCTTCCTGTTGCGGCCGTTCGACCACGGGGCCGACGTCGTCATCCACTCCACGACGAAGTTCATCGGGGGGCACGGCACCTCCATCGGGGGGATCATCGTCGACTCCGGAAAGTTCGACTGGGGGAACGGCAACTTCCCGCAGTTCACCGAACCGGACCCCTCCTACCACGGCCTCAAGTTCTGGGAGGTCTTCGGGAACTTCCCCGGCCTGGGCAACGTCGCGTTCATCCTCAAGGCGCGCGTGCAGCTCCTGCGGGATCTGGGCCCGGCGATGTCCCCCTTCAACGCCTTCCTTTTCCTCCAGGGGGTGGAGACCCTTCCCCTGCGGATGGAGCGGCACAGCACGAACGCGTTGGCGGTGGCGAAGTTCCTGTCGAAGCACCCCAACGTGACCTGGGTCAACTACCCGGGGCTGCCCGACCATCCGCAGCACGGGCTGGCGAAGAAGTACCACCACCGCGGGCTGTACGGCGCGATCCTCGGGTTCGGCATCAAGGGGGGGATGGAGGCGGGGAAGAAGTTCATCGACAACGTGAAGCTCCACTCCCACCTGGCCAACATCGGGGACGCCAAAAGCCTCGTGATCCACCCGGCGTCGACGACGCACCAGCAGCTCACCGGCGAGGAGCGGCTCGCGACGGGTGTGACCGATGATTACGTCCGGCTATCGGTCGGGCTGGAGCATATCGACGATATCGTCGAGGACCTCGACCAGGCCCTCCGGAAGACGTGATCGCCCGGTGAAAAAAGGCCCGGAGGGGATCGTTTCCCTCCGGGCTTTTCAAAAATCCCCTTTCTTCCCTGCGTGCGCCTAGGCGGCCTTCCCCATCTTCTTGCGAACGTGCTTGCAGACCTGCAACACCTCGCTCTTGAACTGGTCGTAATCGACCTGCATCCCGTTGATGTAGGTGCTCCAGCCGGCTTGGGACTTGGCGTAGTGGACGGCGTCCTCGACCTCGGCGTCCGTCGCCCCGTTCAGCTTCGCCACCTCCGTGTGGTAGACGGCGCAGTACCTGCATCTGGTGACCGCCGCGACGGCCACCCCGATCAGCTCCCGGTACTTGTTCGGGATCGGCCCCTCCTCCATCTGCACCTTCTTGAACAGGTCCCACTCGAGCTTGAGCGACGAATCCGGTACGAGCTTGAAAAAGCCGGGGACCAGACCGAGCGTCTCCACGATCTCCTTGTACACCTCTTCGCGTTTCATGGCTTTCCCCCATGTACTCTGGCACGTTCCGTTGGTGTTGGCATACGCTTTAACCCTAATAGGTTCATTCTACTCCTGCCCGCGGAAGACAAGCCCCCCCGGCGATTTTTTCTTCCCTGTTCCGGGAGACGGAAGAACGCGACGGGATTTGCGCTGTCAACGGGAGAGCGCATATGGGCCTGCTCGGCAAGCCGTTCCCGGAAGGGATATTCCGGCGTCCGGGGATTATCCGATCCGTCCGTTACGGTTTGCTTTCTTTCCGGTAGAAGTGCGCACATTCCAGGGGGATGTCGAGCGCCACGGCCTCCCCTTCCCGGATCGATTTGTCGTTGGTGAGAGCGGACAGGGGGAGGCCGTCCACGCGTACCTGAAGCAGCAACTCGCGCCCGAGGTTTTCTGACGCCGCCACCGTGCCCGCGACCGGAGAACCGGCTGTCCCCCGGGCGACCCCGATATGCTCCGGGCGGATGCCGAAAAGTATTTCGGCCGAGCCCAGCTTTCGGACCCGCGCGGCCGGACCGGGAGGGAGCAAAAGCCTCGCTTCGCCGAGGTACAGGTACAGGTCCCCCCCCTCCTCCCGGACGGAGACGTCCACCAGGTTCATCGGGATCTGGCCGATGAAGGAGGCGGCGAAGGGCGTTTCCGGGCGTTCGTAGAGGTCCTCCGGCGTCCCCGCCTGGACGATCCGGCCGTCCCGAAGAAGACCGATCCGGTCCCCCAGGGTCATCGCCTCCGTCTGGTCGTGGGTGACGTACACGGTGGTGACGCCAAGTTCCCGCTGGAGCCGTTTCAGCTCGCTTCTCGTCGATGCCCGAAGCCCGGCGTCGAGGTTGGACAGGGGTTCGTCGAGGAGGAAGAGCGCGGGCTTGCGGACGATGGCGCGGGCGATGGCCACGCGCTGCCGCTGTCCTCCGGAAAGCTCCGCGGGCCTGGCCTCGCGGATATCCCCGATCCCGAGCATCCCTGCCGCCTGGTTCACCGCCTTGCCGATCTCGTCCTTTGCAACCCCCGCGACCCGCAGCGGAAACGCGATGTTTTCGAAGACGGTCAGGTGCGGATAGAGAGCGTAGCTCTGGAAGACCATGGCCACGTTTCGTTCCTTCGGGGGGACGAAAACCTTCCTGTCATGCGAGGCGGCCACCATCCCGCCGATCCGGATCTCGCCGGAGGTCGGTTTCACGAGGCCCGCCGCCAGGTTGAGGACGGTCGATTTCCCGCAGCCGCTGGGGCCGAGCAGGACGAAGAACTCCCCCTCGCCGACCGCGAGGTTCACGCCGCGCACGGCGCGGACCGGCCCCCGGAGGGAGAGGAACGTCTTGCTTACCGCGGAGAAGGTAAGCCTCATCCCTTCACCGCTCCCCGCGTCAGTCCCTGGATGATCCGGCGCTGGAAGACGAGCGTGAGCAGGACCACCGGGACGGTCGTCAGAACCGAGGCGGCCATTACGACGCCCCACGGGATCTCCCCGTGCAATCCCTCGAACAGGGCGATTCCGACCGGCACCGTGCGGGCCGCGTGGTCCGTCGTCAGCATCAGGGCGAACAGGAATTCGTTGAAGGCGAAGATGAAAGCGAGCAGCGCCGTGGAAAAGATGCCCGGGGCCGCCACGGGGAAGATCACCTTCCGGAGTATCGCGAGGCGGGAGCACCCGTCGATGAGCGCGGCCCGGTCGAGGTCCGCCGGCACCTGGGCGAAATAGCTCGTCAGGATCCAAAGGGAGAGGGGAAGGATCCAGGCGATGTAGGGAAGGACAAGCGCCGGGTAGGTGTTGATCCACCCCAGGTTTCCCATGACCTGGAACAGGTAGCTCACCATGCTCACCGGCGGGAAGAGGGAGACCGCGAGAATGCAAAGGAGAAAGAGGATTCTGCCGGGGAGAGGGAGACGGGTGATGGCGTAGGCTGCCGGCGAGGCTATGGCGACACAGAAGACGGCGGAAAGCCCCGAGACGATGAGGCTGTTCCGCAGGTATTCGGGGAAATGCAGCGAGGTCGTCCGAAGCACGGAGACGAAATGAGCGGCCGTGACGGTAAACCCTGCGTCAGGCGAAAGGAAGTCGGGACGCACGCTTGCCGCCGTCAGGGCCATGTACAGGATCGGGCCGAGGGAGAAGATCGCTATCCCCAAGGCGCCGGCACGGTACAGGAGGCGGACCTGCGTCTGGTCGCTCATGCCAGTTCCCTCCCGAACCGCCCGACGCGCACGTACAGGACGGAGAGGCCGAAGGCGACCAGGAACAGGGCGACGGACACCGCCGAACCGTACCCGAAATCGCCGCCGAGGAAGTATTGGTAGCCGTACAGGGAGAGGGACGTGGTGCTTCCCCCGGGTCCGCCGCCGGTGAGAACGAACACCAGGTCGAAGATGCGTAAGGCGTCGATCGTCCGGAACAGGAGAGCGACCACGATGACGGGGGACAGACGCGGCAGCGTGACCCGGGTGAAGCGGCGGGCGAACCCGGCCCGGTCGATCTCCGCCTGGAGGTGCAGGTCCTCCGGGATCCCGGAGAGGCCGGCGAGAAGGATGATCGCCACGAACGGCGTGGTTTTCCAGGCGTCCGCCGTGACCAGGGACGCGAACGCCCCGATCGGCGTTCCGAGCCAGTTCACCGGGTGGTCAGAGAGCCCGAAAAGCCCCGCCAGGTAGTTCGCCAGTCCGTAGTGGTAGTTGTAGACCAGCTGGAACACCCTTCCGGACACCGCGGCGGGGAGGGCCCACGGGACCAGCACGCATGCCCGGAGCAGCCCCCGCGCGGGAGACGGGCGTGCGAGCAGGAGCGCGAAGGCAAGGCCCAGAACCAGCTCCAGGGGAACGGAGACCAGCGTGAAGAGGCAGGTGAAGCGCATTGCCTGCCAGAACCCCGGGTCCGAAAGCAGCGCCCGGTAGTTTTCCGGTCCGAGGAACCGTTTCGGAAGGAAGGTCACGTCCTGCATCAGGCTGTCCGCGAATGTCCCGATCACCGGCACGATCACGAAGACCGCCACGAACGCAGAAAGCGGCGCAAGGAAAGCGTACCCGCGGGCGAGCTCTCCCGGGGTGTGGTCGTTTGTGACGGCAGGCTGCCGGGACCGGGTCCCTTTCGGACGATTCCCCATCGCAGCTACTTCCCGTGGTACCGGGAGACGACCGCCTGCATCTCCTTCTGGGCGGCGGCCAGCGCCTCCCCGGGGGGGACGTTCCCCGACAGCGCGGCGTTCAGGTGCTTCTGGAGGATCTCGGAAAGCTGCGTGTAGTAGGGCAGGATCGGGCGTGGGCGCGCGTTTGCGAAGACCGGCCTGAGCTTGCGGAAATGCGGGAGCCGGGCGAGAACCTCGGGATCGCCGTAGACGTCCATGCGCCCGGGGCTCCAGCCCAGGCCGAGAGCCAGACGCTTCTGCACCGCGTACGAGCCGAGGAAGCAAAGGAAACGGACGCTCTCGGGCTTCGCGTCGCTGTACCGGGAGATCCCCGCGTGCCACCCCCCCAGCGTGGAGGCGCTGCGTCCCGGTGCGAAGGAGGGGACGGGCGCGATGGCGGTGACGCCCCTGACCGGGGATCCCTGCGCCTCGTGAAGCGGCCACGCGTACGGCCAGTTCCGTTCGAACAGGGCGTTCCCGCCCTGGAAGAAGAGCCGCACCTCCTCCTCCTTCATCCCGGTGAACGTACTGGGCGGCGATACCCCGTGCCGGTGAATGAGATCGCGCATGAAACCGAGCGCCTTCCGGTTGGCCGGCGTGTCGACGGACACGGATCCTTCCCCTACCGTGAAGCCGCCGTCTCTGCCGGCGAACTCGAGGAAGTCGCAGATAAGCCCCTCGTACTGGGCCCCCTGCCAGACGAAGCCGAAAAACCCGGGGTTCTCCCGCCGTTCTCCCTGCTGGACCCTCTTCGCGTACCGCAGAAGCTCATCCAGGGTGCGCGGTGGCCTGCCGACGCCGTATTTTTTCAGCAGGTCGCTCCGGTAGTAGAGAACCCCTCCGTCGACGTACACGGGCAGTGCGACAAGGCTCCCCTCGTAGGTGTCGGCAAGTTCCATGATCCGGGGAAAGAAGGCCTTCCGGTCCCCGCACCCGCCCGTCGCAAAGTGCGGGTCGAGGGGAGCGAGCCACCGGGAGGCGGCGAACTGTGCGAGCCATGCCACGTCCATGAGGAAGACGTCGGGGTCGCTCTTTCGGGATTTGAGCGCGACGACCAGGCTCTGCCGGCGCAGTCCCGTATCGGTGGGCTGGCGCAGGAGTTCGACGCCGATCCCCGTCTCGGCCGTAAAATCACGCACGAGCCGCTCCCAGAAATCGAATTCGGCCGAGGCCCCACCGACGGCGAATGTGATCGTCTTCGCCTCCGCCCGCACGTCTCCGGGGGATGCGATCGGCAGCCAGGCCGCAAGGACCGCAAGGAGAGCGATTCGCACGTTCACAGCCGCCCCCTGTTTCGAACTCCGGGATTTTGAGTCTAAATAAGATGAAAACAGAAAACGAGCGAAACGGGCAAGGTCCAAATCCGCAAATCCCCGTAGACATGATCCGGAATCTCATGGAAACTGTCGGGATTGCCGGAAGACGCGGAACCATCCGGGTTCCCGAGGATTCCCGGTCGGCTTCGAATCATCTGCTTCGGAGGAGAGGAATGGAAAAACCTGTGAATACCGCGACGGCCGCCTGGGTCCTGGTCCTTTTTCTGGCCGCTGTCGCCCCGGCGGGCGCGCAGGACCAGGGAAAGGGAGGACCTCCCCCGGCCCTGGTGACGGTCTCCGAAATCCGCGAGGGCATGATCGACCCGCAGGCCGAGTTCGTCGGGACCGTCTTCTATCCGGAAGTCTCCGACGTCTCCTCCGAGGTGACCGGCGGGATCGTCGAGGTGCGCATCGAGGAGGGGCGAAGGGTCCGGAAGGGAGACGTCCTGGTGCGTCTCGACGCGGAGATTCTCGAAAAGACACTGGCCTCCACCCGGGCGTCCCACGAACAGGTCCTCGTGGACCTTACGAAAGCCCGGATGGACTTCCGGCGGATCGAAAACCTGTACCGGCAGGAAGCCGTCGCCGAGCAGTTGTACGACGAGAACCGGTTCCGCGTCATGTCTCTGGAGAAAAAGGCCGATTCCCTTCAGGCCGACAGGGAGCGGCTGCAGGCGGAGCTGCGGAAGAAGACGGTGCGGGCCCCCTTCGACGGGGTCACGGTGAAGAAGATGGTGGACCTCGGGGAATGGGTTTCGCCGGGCGACAAGGTGGCGACCATCGCCCGGGACGACCGGGTCGACGTGATCGTCGAGGTGCCCGGGGAGATCGTGGGCTACATGACGCCGGGAACGACCCTTCCCGTGAAGGCCGGGGGCGCGGAGACGACGGGGAAGGTGGTTGCCGTGATCCCGAGGGGCGACATCTCCACCCGGACGTTTCCCGTGAAGATCCGGGTCCGGAACCGTTTCTCCCTCATCGAGGGGATGGAGGCGAGGGTGACCGTCCCCACCGGGAAGAAGAGGAAGGCGCTGCTCGTCCCCCGGGACGCTCTCGTCACCGCGATGGGGCAGACGGTGGTGTTCACCGTGGTCGACGGGCGGGCGAAGATGGTGCCGGTGACGGTGAGCCGGTATGTGGGGAAGGAGGTCGCCGTCCGGACGAACGGGCTCAAGGCGGGAATGGAGGTGCTGGTCAAGGGGAACGAGCGGGTTCGGGACGGCCAGCCCGTCACGTTGGTTTCCGGCCAGGGGGCGTCCCCGCAGGGCGGCGGGAAAAGCGGGCCTCCCCGATGATCGGCAGGGTCACTCCCCTCCCCGACGGGGGAATTCCTTGAACCCGGTACGGTTCGCCATCTCCAAGCCGGTGACCGTGTCGGTCGGGATCATCCTGGTGGTCCTGTTCGGCCTGATCGGCCTCACCCGCCTTCCGTATCAGCTCACCCCGTCGGTGGAGGAGCCCGAGATCACCGTGACCACCCTCTGGACGGGGGCGGCGCCGAACGAGGTGGAACGGGACATCATCGACGAGCAGGAAAAGGTCCTCAAGGGAATCCCCGGGCTCGTGGAGATGGAGAGCACCGCCGGAAACGACCGGGGGACGGTGACCCTGCGATTCCGCACCGGCACCGACGTCGACGAGGCCCTTCTCCGCGTGTCGAACAAGCTCAACGAAGTCCCCCGGTACCCCCTGAACGTCGAGAAGCCCGTGATCAACGCCACGGGAGCCGCGACATCCCCGATCATCTGGATGATCCTCAAGGCGGACGAGGGGAATCCCGGCCCGATCGGCACCTACCTGACTTTCTTCGAGGAGGACGTTCGGCAATATCTGGAGAGGATTCCGGGGGTGGCGGATCTCTTCGTGGGGGGGGGCACGGAGAAGGAGCTGCACGTGGTCGTATCCCCCGAGAAGCTGGCCGCCTACGATCTTACCCTGCGGGACGTGACGGTTGCCCTGCAGGGGGCGAACGTGAACGTCTCCGCGGGCGCCATGGGCGTGGGAAGGAGGGATTACCGGATCCGCTCGGTCGCCGAGTTCGTGACCCCCGGGGAGGTGGAGCAGGTGGTTCTCCGGTCCACGGGGCAGCGGCGCGTCCTCCTTTCGGACGTCGCGGCCGTGCGGATCGGCTACCGGAAGCGGACCGTGGCGATGATCCACAACGGCGAGCCGGGCATCGCCATCGGGGTCAAGCCGGAGCCCGGGACGAACGTGCTGGAGCTCACCGACCGCGTGGAGGAGGTCGTCCGGGAACTGAACGGCGGGATCCTGAAAGCCCAGGCGATCCACATCGACTGGGCGTACGACCAGCGGCCCTATATCCTGGGCGCCATCAACCTGGTCGAGAAGAACATCGCGATCGGCGGAACGCTGGCGATCCTCGTGCTCCTCGTGTTCCTGCGCAGCGTCTCCTCCACGGTGATCGTCGCCACGGCGATCCCCATCAGCGTCATCGGGACGTTCATCTTCCTCTGGCTCTTCGGGCGGAATCTGAACGTCGTCAGCCTCGCCGGGATCTCCTTCGCGGTCGGGATGCTCCTGGACAGCGCCATCGTGGTCCTGGAGAACATCGACCGTCACCGGAAGATGGGGAAGGACCCCTTCCGGGCGTCGTACGACGGCGCGCGGGAGGTGTGGGGGGCGATCCTCGCCTCCTCCGCAACCACCGTGGCGGTCTTCCTCCCCGTCGTGTTCGTGCAGGAGGAGGTGGGGCAGCTCTTCCGGGACATCGCCATCGCGGTGACGACGGCGATCACCCTGAGCCTGTTCGTCTCCGTGTTCGCCATCCCGATGCTGTCGAACCAGATATTCCGGTTCACGGAGAAGCGGAAGCGGATTCTCGCCGTGCCGATGGAGGAGCGGCTGGTGGGGGCGGGGAACCGCCTCGTCGACCTGCTGATGGGGATCCTGGGGCTCGTGACGAGGAACTGGGCGACGAGGCTTGCCACGGTCGTGGTCCTGACCGTGCTCTCCGTGGTGACGGTCCTGGCGCTGTTCCCCAAGATGGAGTATCTCCCCCAGGGGAACCGGAACCTCATCATCAACATCCTGATCCCTCCTCCGGGTCTTTCCTACGAGGAGAGGCAGGAGATCGGGGAGCACATCTTCGCGGAAGCGGACCCGTACATGGGCAGGGGGAAGGACGGGATTCCGGGGATCCGGAACATGTTCTACGTGGGATCCGACTTCATCAACCTCTTCGGGGCGATCAGCACGCAGGAGCAGGAGGCGCGCGGGCTGCTTCCCCTGTTCACCCGCGTGATCCGCGGGATCCCGGGGATGTTCGGCGTGAGCATCCAGGCGGGGATCTTCCAGACCCGCCTCGGTCGGGGCAGGACGATCGACGTGGACATCAGCGGGAACGACCTGAACCGGGTCGTCCAGGTGGCGGGGACCGTCTTCGGATCGATCCGGAAGGAGATCCCGGGGTCCCAGGTCCGCCCGGTCCCCTCCCTGGAGATCGCCTACCCGGAGGTCCGGTTTCACCCCGACCGCGACCGGATCCGCGCGGCGGGGATGACGGAGGAGGAGTTCGGCATCGCCGTGGACGTGCTGATGGACGGGAGGAAGATCGGGGAGTTCAAGCCCGAGGGGGAGAAGGCGATCGATTTCGTCCTGAAGGCGTCCGACCAGGAGCTCGACACGCCCGAGAAACTCTACCGGTCCCTCGTGGCGACTCCCGCCGGGAGGGCCGTGCCGCTCTCCTCCCTCGCCGGTATCGAGCGGACCGCGGGAATCACCGAGATCCGCCACCTGGAGAGGAGGCGGACGATCACGCTGGAAGTCACGCCCCCCGAGACCATCCCGCTGGAGTCCGCCATGGACACGATCCATGACAAGATCCTGGGATCCCTCGAGAAGGCGGGGATGCTCGCGGGGACCTCGCACCGGCTGAGCGGGGCGGCGGACAAGCTCACGGAGGCGCGCAGGACGCTCCAGTGGGACTTTCTTCTCGCCCTGGCGATCACCTATCTCCTGATGTCGGCACTGTTCGAGAATTTCCTCTACCCCTTCATCATCCTGTTCACCGTTCCGCTCGCCGCCGCCGGGGGGTTTGTCGGGCTCAAGCTGGTCAACCTGCTCATCCGGCCCCAGCCGCTGGACATCCTGACCATGCTCGGGTTCGTCATTCTCATCGGCGTGGTGGTCAACAACGCCATCCTGATCGTGCACCAGGCCCTGAACTACATCCGGCACGAGGGGATGGAGTACCGGGAGGCGGTCCTTACGTCCGCCAGGACGAGGATCCGGCCGATCTACATGACCGCGATCACGAGCATCTTCGGGATGCTCCCCCTCGTCGTGTTTCCGGGACCGGGGTCCGAGCTGTACTGCGGCCTGGGAAGCGTCGTTCTGGGGGGGCTTGCCCTTTCCACCGTATTCACCCTGTTCGTCATCCCGGCCCTCCTCATGTTCTTCGTGCAGAGGGAAAAGGCCGGTTCGGAAGGAAGCGACGGCGGGGAGCCCGCCGCGGAAAAGGGGGATGCATGAAGCGACTTGCCGCCGCGATCCTCGCATCACTTCTGATTCCCTTGCCGGGTCATGCGATCACGATGGGGGAAGCTGTCGCGCAGGCCCTCGAGAACAACCATCGCGCCAGGGATTTCCGGCAGCGCACCGAGGCGCAGCAACGGCGCGTCGACTCCGGGAAGGCCCCCTTCTGGCCGGAGGTAGGAGCCGACTACACCTATCAGAGGCGGGAGAACGTCTTCAGCTTCTTCCAGACCCAAGACTCCTCCACCTTCACCGCGGAGATCCGGTACAACCTCTTCCGGGGGTTCTCGGACCTGAACACGCTCCGGTCCGCCCGGTCGACTCTGGATGCCGCCCGGTACGAGCAGAAAGCCGTGGAAGCGGACATCGCCCTGGAGGTCAAGAGAGCCTACATCGAGGTGCTGCGGACGCGAAGAAACCGGGAGGTGGCGAAGGAGTCCGTGGAGCTCCTCGAGCGCCAGAGACACGATGCCGAGCTCTTCTACCGGGGAGGGCTTACGGCGAAGAACGAGTATCTCAAGGTGGATGTGGAGCTTGCCTCCGCCCGTCAGGAACTGCTGACGGCGGAAAGTGCGCTGCGGATCGCCCGGAAGTCCCTCGGAAGGGTGACCGGGATACCCGTGGGGGAGGACGAGGCGATCGAGGAGGTTTTCTTCCCGGATCATGTCGAACTCGATGAGGAGGCGCTTGCCCGCCGGATGCTTACGCAGAGGAGCGAAATCCGGTTCCTCGAAGCACGGCGGCTGGCGCGGGAACGGGCGAGGGATTCGATCCGGGGAGGATACCTCCCGTCGGTCGACCTGTCGGTCAGCCACAGCCGGTACGGGGAGACGTTCGCCTTCGAGGGGCT
>JBAUKK010000088.1:0-2368 GCA_049577645.1 Candidatus Deferrimicrobiaceae bacterium | reverse complement strand
GGGCCCGGTTCCCGATCACGGGGTTATCCGGGTTGCTGTCGACGTCCAGGACGGGGGCGAAGTTGATATCGATCCCGACGGCGCGCAGTTCCGCCCCGATCGACTCGCCGACGGCCTCCGCCACGCGCGAAGCACGGCAGCAGAACAGGGAGTAGCACCGGGCCGGGGGAAAGCGGGTAAATCCCGGTGCCGTAAGGCGCATCACCCTGCCGCCTTCCTGGTCGATGGCGATGAGCGGGGCGGGACGTCCCCTCCCGGCGGCGGCGCGGATCTCCCGGCACAGATCCCTGACCTGGCGGGGGCCCTCCACGTTTCGCGAGAAAAGGATTACCCCCCCCACCGTCCCTTCACGAAGCCGCCGGGCCAGCCGGGCCGGCAACGACTTCCCCTCGAACCCGACCATCAGGAGACCGGGGTCATCGGGCAGCCTCATCGGATGCTCCCTCCTTAGGTTTATGGATTGCACGGCCGTCCTCGAAACCTTTATCACAGTCCCGGATCGAAGGGGAACCACATCCGTTATCATGAAGGGGGACTCCCCAATCCACTGAGCAAGGAGGGAAAACCGTGAGAGCCATCGTGATCGAATCGTTCGGGGGGCCGGAGGCGCTTCGCTCGGCGGACGTTCCTTCTCCCGAGCCGGCGGCGGATGAGGTGCTGATCGAAGTCGCGTACGCAGCGGTGAATCCCGTCGACTGGAAGATACGGGAAGGACTGCTGGCGGGCATGTTTCCCCACGAGTTCCCGGTCATTCTCGGATGGGACGCCGCGGGGACGGTGAAGGACACGGGGAAGAACGTCACGGGGTTCCGGGTCGGCGACCGGGTGTACGCCTATTGTCGGAAGCCGAAGGTCCGGTTCGGCACCTACGCCGAATTCGTGACGATGAACCAGGCCGCGGTGGCGCCCATGCCGAAGAATGTCGGGTTTGCCGAAGCAGCCTGCATCCCCCTGGCCGGTCTGACCGCATGGCAGTCCCTGTTCGACGCCGCGAAGGTCCAGGCGGGGGACAAGGTCCTCATCCACGCGGGGGCCGGAGGTGTCGGGAGCCTGGCGATCCAGTTCGCAAAGCACACGGGCGCGGAGGTGCTCACGACGGCAGGCGGGGCCAACCATGCGTACGTGAAATCCCTGGGAGCGGACTTGGCCATCGACTACACGAAGGAGAATTTCGTCGACGCCGTCAGGAAGAGGGAGCCTGGCGGGATCGACCTCGTCATCGACGCCGTAGGAAACGATGTGCAGCGGAAAAGCTACGAAGTTCTGAAAAAAGGGGGAAGGCTCGTATCCATCGTGAATGTCCCCTCGGAGGAGGAGGCACGGCGTTACGGGGTCGAGGCTGCCCACGTCTTTGTCACGCCTGACGGGGAGCAGCTCCGCCGGATCGGGGCACTCATCGAGAGCGGCGCCGTGAGGCCACCCGCCCTCCAGGAGATGCGCCTCGAGGAAGCGGCTGAGGCACAGCGGCGAAGCCAGGCGGGACACGTGCGGGGAAAGATCGTGCTGAAGATTCGTTGAGACCCTGCGCGGAGGCCCCTATTTGATCGCGCCCACCGTGATCCCGGCCATGAATAGTATCCGGAATTCAGAAAAGCACGGACGTTTTCATAACCTACCGGATCTCCTCCCGAACGTCCATCGCATCCCGGAGCCCGTCCCCGAGGAAGTTGAAGGCCATCACGGTCGCCATGATGGCGATTCCGGGGACGGTGGTCAGGTGGGGCGCGACGAAGAGAAAATGCCTTCCTTCGCTGATCATCGCCCCCCAGGAGGGAGTGGGGGGGTTAACTCCCAACCCCAGAAAGCTCAGGCCCGCCTCCGCCACGATCGCCCGTGCAATGCCGAAGGTCGCCTCGACGATGACGGGCGAGATGGCGTTGGGGAGGATGTGGACAAGAAGGAGCCGTACGGGAGGGCTCCCGACCGCCGTTGCCGACTGGACGAATTCCATCTCCTTGACCTTCAGGATTTGCCCCCGGATGAGCCGGGCATACCCCACCCAGCCGAGTGCGCACAGGGCGATGAGGACGTTGCGCAGGGAAGGTCCGAGTACGGAGGTGATCGCGATGGCGAGCAGGATCCCGGGGAAAGCAAGGAGAACGTCGGCCAGCCGCATGAGGACGTGGTCGACCTTTCCCCCGAAAAATCCGGACGCCGATCCTACGAGGAGGCCGATCAGGAGAGACAGGGAGACCGTGCCCAGCCCCACCGCAACCGAGATGCGTGCGCCGTACACGAGCCGGCTCAGCAGATCGCGCCCCAGCCGATCCTGCCCGAGCCAGTGGGACCGGGAAGGGCCGGACAGCCCGTAATCGAGCGCCTGCACCCCCGGGTCGTACGGGGCGAGCCACGGGGCGAGGACGGCCAC
>JBAUKK010000087.1:0-5006 GCA_049577645.1 Candidatus Deferrimicrobiaceae bacterium | reverse complement strand
GCTGGTCCCGATCTGGGAAGGGGGGGTGTCGAGGGACAAGGGGGCGGACCGCTCCCCGAGGGTGATCATCCGTGTTCCCGTTTCGCTTTCGAGCCCGGATTTGAAGAGCGCCGTGAAAGAGATGGAGAGGCAGATGATCCGGCTGGCCCTGGAGCGGACCGGGGGGAGCCGGCCAAAAGCGGCGGAATTGCTGGGAATCAGCCATCCCGCCCTCCTGTACAAGGCAAAAGAGTATGGAATCAATTGATGGTAATTTAGCATAATTATATTAATTTAACGTTCAGTTAAAAATCTCTTGACATTACTTTTGGGGAAGGTACCATTTGCTTAGCGTTAGTACGTGTTGTCCATTTTATTTGCCGGAACACGGTCCGGGCGGGTGTGGGAATGAAGGCGGAAAAAATCAGGGTTAAAGTAGAGACGAACAACGTCCGAAAGATCAGGGAAGGGCTCCTGATGAGCAAGGCGGAGCTGGCACGGCGCGCCGGGTTATCGGTGCTGACCATCGACCGGGTGGAGAAGGGGATGACGTGCCGCATGGATACCAAGAGGAAGATCATCCTGTCCCTCGGGCTGCAGTTGTCGGACAGGGACAAGGTGTTCAGCAAGAAAGACTGACGGGGCGGGTGGAGCCATGGCGTTATTAGGATCGAAGGAGTTGATCGGATTGGACATCGGGTCGAGCTCCATCAAGCTTGCTCATGTCAAGCCGGTGGGAGTGGAGTTCCGCGTGAAGAAGTTCGGGGTGTTTCCTTTGCCGCCGGACGCGATCGTGGACGGGGCCATCATGGACCACGTCTCGGTGATCGAGGGGATCAAGACAGCGCTGCGCGAGCTCAAGGTGAAGGAGAAGGAGATCGCCACCTCGCTGTCCGGCCATTCCGTGATCATCAAGAAAGTGGTACTGCCCACGACCACCCCCGAGGAGCTGGAGGAGTCGATCCAGTGGGAGGTGGAGCAGTACATCCCCTTCGACATCAAGGACGTCAAGATCGACTTCCAGGTGATCGGGCCGCTGAAGGAGGATCCGTCCAAGATGGATGTCCTCCTCGTTGCCGTGAAGACCGATCTCGTAAACGACTACGTATCGGTGATCAAGGACGCCGGCCTTACCCCCAGGATCGTCGAAATCGATTCCATCGCGGCGGGGAATGCCTTCGAGCTCTGCCACCCGGTGTCCGACGAGCAGGTTCCGATGGTGGTCAACGTGGGAGCCTCCTTCATGAACATCAACATTCTTCATTCGGGAGTCCCGCTGTTTACCCGCGACGTTCCGATGGGCGGAGGCATGTACACGTCGGAAATCCAGAAGCAGCTTGCGGTGAGCTTCGATACCGCCGATGAGCTGAAGGTCGGGAAAAAGGACGCGGGGGAACGGGGGGGGAAGATCGCGGAGATTATGAAGACGGTGTCGAACATCCTCTCTACGGAAGTCCAGCGGTCCTACAACTTTTTCTCGGCGACGTACCCTGACCGTCTGGTCACCAAGGTGTACCTCACCGGCGGCGCGGCGAAATCCGCATTCCTCAAGGAGATGCTCGTCGAGAAGATCGGAGTGGACGTGGAGTTGTTCGATCCGTTCGAGGGGCTCATGGTGGAGGAAGGTTCGGTCGACCGGTCGCTGGCGGCGGGTTATAACACGGCCGCCACGGTTTCCATCGGGCTGGCGCTGAGGAACCAGGAGGATCGCCGATGATCCGGATAAATCTGATCCGGGGAAAGCGGAAGAAGAGAAAAGAGTTCAACGTCGACGCGCTCTTCCTCCTGCTCCCTCTTGTCGTGATCGTGGGGGTCCTGCTGTTCCATCGCTCGGTCGCCGGGAAAATCGAGGATCTCAACACCGGTATCCGCCAGGCCAACGTCGAGGTCGCCCGCCTGCAGAAGCAAATCGGAGAGGTGGAGAGCTTCAAGGCCCGGAAGGCCGAACTGCAGCAGAAGGTGGACGTGATCTCGAACCTGCAAAAGGGAAGGAATGCGCCGGTGAAGATCTTCGAGGCGCTGTCGGCCTCCGTCCCCGAGAAATGCTGGATCGACCGTTTGACCATCAAGGGGGAACGGGTCGAACTCAGCGGCATCGCGCTCAACAACTATACGATCGCGAATTTCATGACGGCCCTGGGCCAGAGCGGGAGGTTCCACGACGTTGTGCTCGGGTCGGCGGAACAGACGACGGTTTCGAACGTGAAACTCGTGAAGTTCGGTCTGACTTTCAAAACGGTGCAGAATTAATGAATCAAAAGGCGCGGGGAAAGGAACCGGGATGGCTCTCAAGCTAGGGGATCTCTCGAAGATTCCCCCGAAACAGAAGATCTTTCTCACGGTCCTGATTTGCCTTCTGATCGGTGTGGGGTATTACTACCTGTACTACAAGGGGGCCTCCCAGAAGATCGCCACCCTCCAGACGAAACTGGCGGAACTCGAGAGCAAGATCAAGGAGCAGGAGGTGATAGCGAAGAATCTTCCCTCCTTCCAGGCGGAGGTCCGGCGTCTCGAGGAACAGCTGGGGCTTCTCCTCGACCAGCTTCCCAACTCCGCGGAGATCCCCAGCCTCCTGAAGAACATCTCGGATCTGGGCAGGGAGTCCGGGCTCGACTTTCTGAAGTTCGCCCCCCGCGGGGAATCCGGAAAGGGATTCTACGCAGAGATCCCCGTCTCCATATCCGTCACCGGCGAATACCACGGGTTTGCCCTGTTCGCCGACAAGGTCAGCCATCTCCCTCGCATCGTGAACCTGTCCGACATCGCCTTTTCCGGCCCCAAGGGGATGGGGGAAGACCGGATGCAGGTGAACGTGAGCTGCACGGCCACGACGTTCCGTTTCCTGGAGCAGGCGGCTGCCGGCCAAGGCGGGAAAGGGGGAGCGAAATGACGCAGATCAGTCATCGCCCCCTTCGGGTATTTCTGGCGGCGGCCTTTCTTTTCACGCTCGTGGGCGGAGGATGCGCGAGGGAAGAGCAGCCCGCTCCCGCCCCCGTGGTGAAAAAGACGATACCGAAAGAGGAGGCCAAGGCCGCGGAGGCCGCGCATCCCGTTGCCGAAGTGAAACCTCCCCCCGTCGTGGTGTACAATCCGGCTGGGAAACGGGATCCCTTTGTCGCATTCCTCAAGGTGGAGAGAAAAGACTCGCGCCCCGTCGTCGGCTCCCTTCTCCCCCTGCAGAGGTACGAACTCGGGGAATTTCGATTTGTCGGCGTCATCTGGAGTCCCAAGGTAACGCGGGCACTCGTGGAGGATTCCGAAGGGAAGGGGTACACCGTTTCGGTCGGGACGAGAATCGGCCGGAGCGGGGGAGTTGTCACCCGGATCACGGAAAAGGAGATCGTCGTCCGGGAAGAGTTTCGGGATTACGCCGGATCGAAGGTCAAGCGCGATAGCTCTCTTAAGCTTGAGACCGCAGGAGGAAAATGATGAGGAACCGGTTACGGCCGATGGGCCGATACCCCCGGCGATACCAGGTCTGGCTGGCTGCCGCTGCGCTTGTCTGCACGATTGCCGGTGTCCCGGCGCTTGTCCAGGCGGCCGCGGATGTTCCGCCGGCATCCGGAGTAAGGGTCGAGGAGGTCGTCGTTTCGAAGACGCCCCATTACACCAACATCGAGGCGACGGCATCCGGGGAGATATTGAACTACAACTCGTTCAAGCTCAACGACCCGTTCCGGATCGTGGTCGACATTTGGGGGGTCGCGCAGGGCCCGGTGGATTCGGAAGTCCCCGCGGGAACGCCCCAGGTAAAGGCGGTCAAACTTTCGCAACAGGGGGACAAGCTGCGGATGGTGGTGGAAACCCCCGAGGATATTCCGCTCCCGTTCCTTGTCACCACCGAAGGGAACCGCCTTGTGCTGTCGGTCGGCGGCGGCCAGGAGGAGAAGGTGACCAGCCTTGACCGCCCGATGGCAGGGAAGGATGCCGTGAAGGGGAAGACCGTCGTGGGCATCGACCTCGAGGATCTTCCCGAGGCATCGAACGTCGTCGTCACCACCTCCGGAACCATCTCCCACAAGGTGGTCGAGGGGAAGAACAGCGTGACGCTCGTTTTCCCCGGCTCCTCTGCGGACAAGGGGTTGCTGCGTGAGATGGATGCCGGCAGGTTCGACATTCCCGTCCGGAGGGTGACGCCGGCCGCAGGCAGGACGGGGATCGAGGTGGCGGTCACCTACGCCCCCGGATCCGCCTACACCGTCGAGGCGGGGGACAACGCAGTAGTCCTGTCCTTCCCGAAGACCGCCGTAGGCCCAAAAGGAACCGTGGTGGCGGAGCTGAAGGAAAGGTCGGGGTCGTCCTCCCCGCTTGCCTTTGCGGGTCCGGTCGCGGAGCCCGCCGGAGGGGCAACCCAATGGGGATTCGTCACCCACTCGGTCGAATCCCGAAGGAAATACGTGGGACAGCGGATCTCTCTGGACTTCAAGGACGCAGACCTGGCAAACGTCTTCCGGATCATCGCCGAGGTCAGCAATCTCAACATCATCACGACGGACGACGTGAAAGGAAGGGTCTCTGTGCGTCTCATCAACGTCCCCTGGGACCAGGCCCTGGACATCGTACTGAAATCCAAGGCCCTCGGCGCCACGCAGGAGGGGAACATTCTCCGCATAGCGCCCCTGTCGGCGCTTCGGGCCGAGGACAAGGCCCGCCTCGATGCCAAGAAGGAGGTGGAGAAGCTCCAGGCAACCTTGGAGGGGGTGATCGAGACGATCCCCGTCAACTACAGCAAGGCCTCCGACCTGAAGGACAAGATATCGGATCTTCTCAGCGAAGGGGGGAAAATCCAAATCGACGACCGCACCAATACGATCATCATCCGGGACCTCCGGAAGAACGTGGAAGACGTGAAAGCCCTGGTCGCGAAACTCGACACCGCGACCCCACAGGTGCTCATAGAGGCGCGGATCGTCGAGGTCGACACCTCCTTCACGAGGGAAATCGGCGTGCAGTGGGGCGGGTCGTACAAGACCGATGGACAGACATCGGTAGGCGTCACGGGAATCCAGGACACCAGCGGGGCGTTC
>JBAUKK010000086.1:0-14922 GCA_049577645.1 Candidatus Deferrimicrobiaceae bacterium | reverse complement strand
GGGTGAAAAAGGACCCCAAGCTTCAAATCACGTCCTGCGCCTATCTGGAGTTCCTGGGCCTGGGAGGAGAGCTGCGATACGAGGACCTGACCAGCAGCCTGATGCGAAAATACCTGGTCCGGTCCATGCCGATCATCACAGGACTTTCCGCCACCTATCTCTACGGGACCGCGCGCGAATTCGGTCCGCACTCCGACGATGACGACGTGCGGGGCGAGCCGGCCGGCCACTTCGTGGTCCTGTGCGGCTACCACCGGGAGAACCGCACCGTGTTCGTGGCCGATCCCAGCCAGGTCAATCCGGCCGGGAAGGGGCCGCATTACGAGGTCGGCATCAACCGCGTCCTCTGCGCGATCCTGCTCGGCGTCCTCACCTACGACGGCAACCTGCTCATCCTGATGCCCCGGGAGGAGCGGAAAGGGACCGCCCGTGTCCACCCTCATCGTCGTTGACGATCTCTCCGACTGGCCGCTGAGCATTCCCGGGATCGAGCTGGTGCCGGCCCGGTCCTACCTGACCGATTCCCACTTCGTCGGGCACCGCGCGACGAAGGTCTTCAATCTCTGCCGGTCCTACCGCTACCAGAGCCTGGGGTATTACGTCTCGCTGCTCGCCACGGCCCGGGGGCACAAGCCGCTCCCCGGCATCTCCACGATCCAGGACCTGAAATCGCAGACCGTCATCCGGGTGGCCTCCTACGACCTGGACGAGATCATCCAGAAGTCCTTCGCCCCCCTCCAGACGGGCCGGTTCGTCGTCAGCATTTATTTCGGGCGGAACCTCGCCAAGCGGTACGATCAGCTGAGCCAGCAACTGTTCAAGCTGTTTCCCGCGCCGTTTTTGCGGGCGAATTTCGAGCGGAACGAGCGATCCAAGAAATGGTACCTCCAGGGAATCAGCCCGCTGGCGGCCGGCGATATCCCGAAAGACCACCGGGAGTTCGTCGTCCTGGAAGCCCAGAAATATTTCAGGGGGGCACGTCGGAGCGGGGGGCGGAAGGTTCCCGCGCGCTACGACCTGGCGATCCTCGTCTCCCCCGCCGAGGCGGAGCCGCCATCCGACGAAAAGGCCCTGCACCGGTTCCAGAAGGCGGCCGAGAAAGCGGGGCTGCGGCCCGAGTTCATCGAGAAGGACGATTTTCGCCGACTGGGCGAATTCGACGCCCTTTTCCTGCGCGAGACCACCGGCGTCAATCACCACACGTACCGGTTCGCCCAGAAGGCCGCCGCGGGGGGGATGGTGGTCGTGGACGACCCCGAGTCGATCCTCAAGTGCACCAACAAGGTCTTTCTGGCCGAGCTCCTGGAGCGCAACCGGGTCTCGATTCCCCGAACCATGATCGTCCACCGCGGCAACAAGGACGCCATCGCGGCCGAGCTGGGGCTGCCGTGCATCCTGAAGCAGCCGGACAGCTCCTTCTCCCGGGGCGTCCTCAAGGTGGAGCGCGAGGAGGAGTTGCGGGACGCGGTGGGGGCCCTTCTGGAAAAGTCGGAGATGGTCATCGCCCAGGAGTTTCTCGCGACTCCCTTCGACTGGCGGGTGGGCGTCTTCGACCGCCAGCCCCTTTTCGCCTGCAGGTACTACATGGCAAGGCATCACTGGCAGATTTTGAAGCGCGACGGGGACGGGCGGAAGCGGGACGAGGGAAAGGTCGACACGATTCCGGTAGAGCACCTCCCCGAGTCCGTCCTGCGGACCGCTCTCCGGGCGGCGAACCTGATCGGCGACGGGCTGTACGGCGTGGACCTCAAGCAGGTCGGGAGAAACGTGCTCGTTATCGAGGTGAACGACAACCCCAACATCGACGCCGGGGTCGAGGACCGGGTGCTCAAGGAGGAGATCTACCTGCGGATCATGAGGGTGTTCCTGCGGCGGATCGAACGGCGGAAGTCGTTGGCCTATCCATGAGCCCGGCGAAGAAGCCCCGCCCCCTGTTCGAGGGGCTGGGCGTCGAGCTGGAGTACATGATCGTGGACCGGGATACCCTCTCGGTCCTTCCCGTAACGGACGAGCTGTTGCGAAGCGTGGCGGGAGAGTACCGCGACGAGGTCGAGCAGGGGCCGCTCTGCTGGTCCAACGAGATGGCCCTCCACGTGGTGGAGCTGAAAACCAACGGACCGGTGTCCGCGCTTACCGGGCTTGCCGCGGCCTTCTCCGGGCACGTCGGCAGAATCAACGCGCTGCTTTTGCCCCTGGGGGGAAAGCTGATGCCCTCCGGGATGCACCCCCTCATGGACCCCGCCCGGGAGACCCGGTTCTGGCCCCACAGGAACCGGGCGATCTACGAATCGTACCACCGGATCTTCGACTGCCGGCGGCACGGGTGGGCCAACCTGCAGAGCATTCACTTGAATCTTTCCTTCCACGGCGACGAGGAGTTCGCGCGCCTGCACGCGGCCGCGCGGTTCCTGATCCCGATCCTTCCGGCGATCGCCGCCAGCTCGCCCGTCGTTGAGGGGAAGGTGACCGGGCTGCTCGACAACCGGCTGGAGGCGTACCGGGGCAACCAGCAAAAGATCCCTTCGATCACCGGCCGGGTGATCCCCGAAGCGGTCTATTCCCGCCGGCGCTACCAGGACAAGATCCTTAGGCGCATGTACCGCGACATCGCGCCGTACGACCCGAAGAAGATCCTGCGGCACGAGTGGCTCAACTCCCGCGGCGCCATCCCCCGCTTCGACCGCGACACGATCGAGCTCCGCATCCTGGATGTCCAGGAATGCCCCCAGGCGGACATCGCGATCATCTCGGCCGTGGTGGAGACTCTAAAAGGCCTCGTTCGCGAACGTTTCACCTCCGTGGAGGAACTTATGGCGTGGGAGATCGATCCCCTGGAAGAGATTTTCCTGGCCGTCCTGCGCGAGGGAGAGAGTGCCGGGATCCGGGACCGCCGCTACCTTTCTGTGTTTGGCCTTTCCCGTGAGTCGATGACCGCCGGGGAACTTTGGGCCCACCTCGTGGGGGTGTTAATGAAGGAGGCTACCGAAGACGACAGGGCGGTCCTTCGCGCCCTGAACGTGATCCTAGCCCGGGGGACCCTGGCCCGGCGGATCGTCCACCGCCTGGGGAAAACCCCCTCCCGCGGGCGGATCCGAACCGTCTACCGGGAACTGTGCGACTGTCTTTCGGAAGGGCGGATGTTTCTTTCCTGATGAAATTCTTCGAGGCGATCATCTAGAAAAACGTTTCGTGCCAGAGGATCAGGATCGCCCCCGCGAGGATCACCACGAGATTCAACGTCATCGAGATCCCGTGCAGGCGGGAGAACTCGCGCCGCGCCGGGTCTTCTTTCGGGGCCGTCTCCAGAGAGACGACCGTTTCCCGGACGGTTGCCATGCGGGGACCAAGCCCGAACGTGTGGTACGAGACGATCGCCAGGCAGAAGACGACGAGCGCGGTCCCGGCCAGTTGCCGGGCGCCGGCAAACGCCCTCCCGGAGGCCGCCCGCGCCACGAGGGCGGCGGCGGTAACCACCAGGCAGAAGCGGAAGTAGACCGGGAAGAGGGCGCCGACGATCTTCCCCGCGCTGTCGCGCGTCTGCGTCCGGAAGATGACGGGGGTCACCACGAAGGTGAAGACCGACATCCCCCCCACCCAAAGGGCCAGGGCAAGGCGATAGATGGCGGAGGCGATCATGTGCATTCGGGTTCTTCCTTCCAGTAAACTACCATAAATCGGCGGACAGGCATCGGGCGCGGGAAGTCGCCATCACAGGGGAATGAAAATGAGCGTTGCAGTCCGGGGGAAAGAGAGGAAGGGAAGGCAAGACAGGAGCGACCTGGTCCGCAGTGACGTTCTCAAGGGGTTATGCTGCGCCGCGGTTGCGGTTGCCGCCGACCCGGTCGTCCGGGGGGCGCAGGCATGGGCGGCCTTGTCCCCTCCCGCGGAAGAGCACGAAACGAGGGTGTTCGGTGGCACGGGGATCCGGGTGGCCGCGGTGGGGATGGGCGGGATGATCACGCGGGATCCGGACGTAATCCGCTACGCGGTCGGCCACGGGGTGAACTACGTCGACACAGCGGACTGCTGCATGGGAGGGGAGAACGAGCGGATCGTCGGTCGCGCCCTCGAGGGGGGTCCGGGAAAAGGTGGTGCTGAAATCGAAGGTGCCACAAAGGGTTCCTTCGGATCCGCAAGTAGTAGAACGGCTCCGCGATCGGACGGGCGACGGATGCGTTTGCCTGCCCGGCTACTCGAGATGATTCAGGACGTTCGGAATGTCGTGGCCCCGGTACACCACCTTGCCTTTCCGGTCGATGAGGATGTACGTGGGGATGCCGACCACCCGGTACATCCTTGCGACGGTCCCTTTCCTGTCGAGCAGGACCGGGAAGGTCACTTTCTTCGCCGAGAGGAAGGAGTTCACCTTCGCCGGGCTCTCCATGAAATCCAGGGCGAGAATCCGTACGTTTCCGTTCCCGGCGGGCTCCCTGTGCATCCGGTTGATTTCGGGGATCGCCTCCTTGCAGTGAGGGCACCACGTGGCCCAGAAGATCAGGAGGACCGGGTTCCGGCCGATGAATTGGCGAAGCGAAACCGTCTTGCCACCCGCGTCCGTAAGGGTGAAGTCCACCCATTCACCGGGACCGGAAACGGCCGCGGAAGCCGTTGCGGCGCCGCCGTAGGCGGTCCGATCCTCCCCCGGCGGCGCCGTGGCCAGCATGGCCAGTGCCAGGACCGCCAAGATGCTTCCGGTCGCTCTCATTTCCGGGGATCCCCTCTCTTCATATGAGCAGTTTCCCCGCCTCGAGGAGGAAATATTCCCCCACCAGGATCAGGAGGAACCCGAACACCTTCTTGACGGTCTCCGTCCACCATCCCGATTTCGGCAGGTTGGCCAACAGGCCCGTGAACGTCCCGATGACGAGGAGGAGCGAGCCCATTCCGAGGGCGAAGACGAACAGGAGGGAGGTGCCGAACAGGACGTTCTGCTTCGCCCCCACGTAGACGAGAAGGGCGCCAAGGACCGGCGCGGTGCACGGTCCCACGACGAGCCCAGAGGTAACACCGATCCCGAAAGCGCCGACTATTCCACCGAGCCTCTTTCCGGCCGTGCTCCCCGATAAAAAGGCGGGGGTCGTCACGTGGAAGACGTCGAGCAGGGAGAGCGCCATCAGGATGCAGATGTTCCCGACGACGATGTTGGTCACGGGGTTCGCCGCCACCTGTCCGAAGACCTTTCCCGACGCCGCCGCGATGGTGCCCAGCGCCGCGTACGTGACCGCCATCCCCAGGACATACGACAGGCTCAGGAAAAAGCCCCTGCCCCTTGCTCCCTGGCTTCTCCCCCCGATATAGCCGACCGTGATGGGAAGTACGGGATAGATGCAGGGCGTAAAGCTTATGAGAACCCCCCCGACGTACACGGCTGCGTAGGACAGGAGGGACCCCGCCGCAAGGTATGTCTCGAAGGAATCGAGCAGGTTCTGCATGAATCCGCTGCGGCCTATTTCCCCCCGCGGATCAGCCCGAGCAGCGCATCCGCCTTCATGTAGCCGCTGATCAGCCTTCCGTCGGGGAGGAGCATGGCGGGGGTACCCTGGATGCCCAGCCGTTTGGCGATCTCCATCGTCTCCTCGACCGCCTTCGTTTGGCAATCGGCCGCGGGAAGTTCCTTCCCGGCGAAGGCGTCCTCGAGTAGTCGGGAGGAATGTTCTTTCCCGCAGACGATGGAGAGGGCCTTCCGGACGGACGCGGGGTTGTTGTTGCGCGAATATACCCGGACGAAGAAGGCCACCTCGGGGTCGCGCGCCACGACCTGCTTGATCTCGCCGTGAAGCTTTCTGCACCAGGGGCAGTCCGGGTCGTCGAAGACGATGACCTTGTATTTCGCCCCGGGGTCGCCCAGGACGATCGCGTCGGCAAGCGGAATCGTGGAGACGTCGACACGGTTCAGGTCGGTGTACCGAAGAGCGGAGAGGTTCTGCCTGTCGCGCATCCGGATGACCTGCCCGTTTAGGAGGTAGCTGCCGGAGTAGTCGAGGTAGACGGGGTACGTTTTCCCCGCCTTCTCCACGTCGATCTCCCAGATCCCCGGGAACGGACCCGGCAGGACCGCGACGACGTTGTCCACGCCCTCCCCGAAGATTTTTTTCGCTTCATCCACGGTGAGGGTATGGCATTCCCTGCATTCCTTCCGGGGGCCGGAATCCTTCTGGAACGCCCGGGCGGACGGGGTACATGCGAGTAGCAGGCAGGTCCCCACGGCGATCGCTGCGAAAACCGGTCTCAAGGCAGTCTCCTCAGCGTCCGGAAGGCTGCCCGGCGGTCTGCGGATCTTCCTTCAGGAACTTGAGGATCGCGTCCGCGTCCCGGTAGCCGTTTATGACCCGGCCGTCGGGCAGGACCATCGTGGGGGTCCCCCGCAGACGCAATTGTCTGGCGAGGAGGGCCGTTTCCTCCACAGCGGAAGTGCGGCACGTCGGTTTGGGAAGGGGCCTTCCGGCGAAGGCGTCGTCCATCCGCTTCTGGGCATCCTGTTTTCCGCAGATGACGGAGAGGATCTTCTCGACCGTCTGGCGGTTGTTGTTCGGGGAATACAGCTTCACGTAGAAGGCCACGTCCGGGTCGGCGGCCACCACCTTCTTGGCCTCCGCGTGGAGCTTCGCGCAGAAGTGGCAGTCGGGGTCGGAGAATTCGATGATCCTGCGCTTTGCCTTCGGGTTCCCGATCACGATGGCGTCTGCGAGGGGGATGGTGGAGACGTCCACCGTGTTCATGCGCTGGTAACGACTCTCCGTGACGTTTTCCTTCGTGGCGATCTGGATGATCTGGCCGTTGATCAGATACTTCTTCGAGAAGTCAATGTAGACGGGCCACTTCTGCTCCCCCTTGACGATGTCGACGACCCACAGTCCCCCCACGGTGCTCGGTTCGACTTTGAGGACGTTGTCCACCGTTCCGGAAAGAAGAATTGCCGCGTCCTCGCGCGTCAGGCTGTGGCAGTCGGCGCACTCGCCGCCGCCGCATCCTTCCTTCATGAAGGCGTGCGAAGGGGAAGAGGCGACCAGAATAAGG
This sequence comes from Candidatus Deferrimicrobiaceae bacterium, assembly GCA_049577645.1. GTDB lineage: Bacteria > Desulfobacterota > Deferrimicrobia > Deferrimicrobiales > Deferrimicrobiaceae > CSP1-8. The sequence goes on along the minus strand of JBAUKK010000086.1, from coordinate 7,905 downwards.
ATGGCAGCGGCGACCGGCATGCAGAGGGGGAGCTTCATGATGTCTCCTGATTATTTTTGTTGGGAACCAAAAAAAATCGATGATATATTGTATACCATTTCGAAGGCGATATTGTGACGCGAAGATTCCCGGCAAGGCTCTCTTTCCGCCGGGGAATTTGATCTTCTTGTTGCTACAGGAGGCGGGCTTGGCCACATTATTGTCATCCCGCAATCCGGATCCAAAGACACTTACCGACGGGGGAAAACGATGCGAGATGCCAGACTCGGGGTAGACCCGCGCCTATCGATGGGCCTGTGTTGTGCGGCCCTTCTTCTCCTCCTCCCAGCCCTTCTTCCCGCCCCTTGCCAGGCCGCCGACATCACCCTCTCCTCCCGGACATACCTTCTCTATTACGAGAGGGAGGTAACGGGCGGGGCCGACAGGAATTTCGCCCCCCTGTACGAATACCTCTCGGCGGACGCGAGCAATCTGGGCGACAAGCCGCTCTCCTTCCATTTCTACGGGTGGGGGCGCGTCGACCTGGCGGACGACACGGATGACGACGGGCACAGCGGCGATCTGGGCAGCGCCTACTTCCAGTATCTTCACCCCACGGGGAACGCGGAGATGCGTCTCGGCCGGTTCTTCTTCACGGAAGGGACGGCGGCGGAGATCATGGACGGGATCTTCCTGAAGGCAAGGACCCCGATGGGGCTTGGCCTCTCCGTATTCGGCGGGGTTCCCGTCGAGCGCACCATCACCTCGACGGACACGGGGGACTCGATCTACGGAGGGCGGCTCTTCTTCGCCCGGCCCGGGTTTGCCGAGCTCGGGGTCACCTACCTCATGGAGAAGGGCGATTTCCGGGGGGACGACCGGGAGATGGCCGGGGGGGACCTCTGGGTCCGGGCGGGGGCCGGGGTGGAGCTTTCGGGCCGCGCCGCCTACAACGTCTCCACGAGCGCCCTCGCCCAGCAGCGATACGTACTGCGCCTGACGCCCTTCTCCCGCCTGGACCTGGCGGCGGGCTACGAGGAATACAAGTACAAGGACCTGTTCCAGACGGCCCTGCATCCCGCCTTCCTTTCGCCGTCGGTCGACCCCGACGACGAGGCGCGGATCGTGTTCGCCATCGTCGACGTTGAGGTGGCATCCGGGTTGACGCTCGAGGGGGGCGTCAAGAATATCCGGCACGATGCGAGCGACCCGGGGGATGCCACCCGGGTAGAGGCCGGGCTGCGCTACGCCTACAATGACCGCAAAGACGTGGGCGGTCTGTCCGCGGCCATCGTATCGGCGGACCGGGCCGAGAACGAATATCAGGAGTACCGGGTCTTCGGGACCTACTCCCTGGATATCTGGCGCTTCACCCTGGATGCCCTGACCCAGCGGTACAAGGAACAGATCAGCGGGATCAAGGATGCCTACCAGGTCGTCGGTTCCGCCGGGTGGCAGGTGCTCCCGTATCTCAAGCTCTCCGGGGACGTGACATACACCCGCAGCCCGAGGTTCACGGAAGACCTCGCCGGGCTGGTTCGGGCCTCACTGGACCTGGGAACCACCACGGGAGGGAAGTGATGATGCGCCGCAAAGCGTTCGCACTCGTTATGGGGGCGATTGCCCTCGGCATGTTCATGGGTTGCTCTGCGATTTCCCAGACGGAGTCCGTTCCCCCGAAGCACCCGGAGGAACTGGCGGCGATGCGGGCCGACTGCCGGGAGTGCCACGATGACATCTCCACCGGAGCGCTCAAACCGTATGCCTCCTTCCGGCACTCCCTCGTGTTCATCAAGCAGCATTCGATGTACGCCTCGCAGGGGCAGAACCTGTGCGCGTCGTGCCACGCCCCGTCGTTCTGCCAGACGTGCCACGTCCGGCAAGACGAGTTGAAGCCGAGCACGAAGATGGGAGACCGGCCCGACCGGGTTCTCCAGCACCGGGGGGATTACATCGTCCTCCACCAGATCGACGGTCGCCTCGACCCCGGCTCGTGCTTCCGGTGCCACGGAAACAAGAACGACACCAGGTGCCGGGCCTGCCACCGCTGACCTTTTCGGGAAGCGCGCGCGGGGCATATCCGTACGAACGAAAAGAATCGGGAACGCGCAAAGGAGCGATGCACATGATGGCAATTGGGAGAATCCGGCCCCTGTGGCCCGTCCTGATCTCGATCCTTCTCGCCCTCTTCGCAACCGGCTGCTCCACCAGCACCGAGAACGGGGGGCTTTCTCTCGTCGACGAGCAGGGGAGCCATCCGGCCAACTTCCTGGGGACCCACCCGGCGTTTGCCGTTTCCTCGGCCGCCCAGTGCCGGCCCTGTCACGGGAATGATCTTATGGGAGGGATCGCGAACACCTCCTGTTTCACCGCCGCGTGCCACCACGGAACCCAGACGGGTTGGTTGGTCTTCCCCTCGGGACCGCCCCAGGGGCACGGAATTTCCGCGAAGAAGGCGCCGGGCAGCTCCGGGTTCGCCTCCTGCCAGATCTGCCACGCCTCTGATTTCACCGGCGGAGGGGCCGGGGTCTCCTGCTTCCTCTGCCACACCCCCCCGCACCCCGACGACTGGCGGTCGTTCGACGTGTACAAGCATACCGACACCGACCAGGCGAATGCGCCGGTGTGCGCCCAGTGCCACCTCAACGGGAATAACTCGCCGATCGGGCCGCCGTCTCCTCCGGCGCCGGCCGGGACCTCGCCGGGATGCTTCAACAACACCCTGTGCCACGGGGCGAACGCCACCCCACACGCGCTGGGGAGCACCTGGCTTACACCCAACGCGTCCTTCCACGGCCTGACAGCCAAGGCGGACCTGGCGTTCTGCCAGACGTGCCACGGCACTCCAGGAACGATTCTCTTCGACGGCGGGGCCGTGCCCACGGCATGCTCCGCCTGCCACCTGGCAGCCGATGCGCATCCCACCACCTGGTTCGAGGCGCCCCAAACCGGGTTCCCGCCGTACACGCCGTCTCATCGCAACGCGGGAAGTATCGCCACGGCGTGCGCGATCTGCCACGTCGTGGATGGGCCGGGAACCGGGCCGAATCCGGCGGCTCCCAGCTGCTTCTCCCCCTCGTTCACCAATTCCGACGGCGTGGCCGCCGCCTGCCACGCGAGCGGCCCGGGCGTTGCTCCCCACGCCGTGCCGTTTTTAAGCCACACCTACGTGACCGACGCGACGTTCAACGACCCGTTCCCCGACGGGTGTGCCTCCTGCCACGCCCTCACGGGCACCTCGCCGGTGTCCTCGGCCCCCGCCTGCTCCACGTGCCACGCTGGGGGATCGCCGCTTACGCTTCTTTCCTGCACCTCCTGCCACGCCGACCCTCCGGCGGGAGCGGCCTACCCCAACGTCGCGGGAGCGCACGCCGTCCATCTCGCACTCGACAATACGTTGTCTCCCGTTTCCTGCGACACCTGTCACACCGGGCTGGGCTCCGGAACCCAGGCGCATTACGACCGGGCGAAGGCGCAGGTGCCCCCCGGCGACGTGGCGTTCGTGACCACATACGACGCGCAATCCGGCGCACCGTCGTTCGACAACGCGGCGCTCAACCTCACCTGCGTCAACGTGAGCTGCCACGGCGGCCAGACGACGCCCAACTGGCAGACGGGCACGATCGACATCACTTCCGCGGCCGACTGCCTGCTATGTCACGCCTTCGGCACGGGGCAGTTCAACAGCTACAGTTCCGGCGAGCACGATTTTCACGTGAACGAGTCGGGATTTTCCTGCACGTTCTGCCACAACACGACCAGTCTCGCGGTGAGTCATTTCTCCGCCTTGAGCACCATCGCCATGGAGGGGCCGGCCTCGGATACGGTAGGTGGGGCGGGCACGGGCGTAATCAGCTACATTGCACCGACCTGCATATCGGCCTGTCACTCCGCGCCGGGAAGAGACTGGTAACCCGGAGAGCGGGCACATAGAAAAAGATGAGGAACCATTCCCCGCGCGGGAGATCCGACAAGGGCATCCGGAATCTTTCGCGCCGGGGATTCGCGGAGTTGGCGGACATGCAGGAGGCATTTCCCCGATTCCGCATGACGGGGGAGTTTCGGGTACAGAAGGAACATCAGGTATGCGCACAGTGAACTATCCCCGGGTCTTGCGCCCGCTATTCTACGTGGTTTGCGCCGTTCTTTTCCTTGGAGGATGCTCGAGCAGCAGCGAAACGACTTCCAGCTTTATCCCCGGCCCCGGGGGTGGCACCCACCCGGTCGACTTTCTCTCCACCCACCCGGGTTTTGCCGTATCGGACGTCGGTGCGTGCACGACGTGCCACGGGGACGACCTCACGGGAGGGATCGCGGACACCTCCTGCTTCACCGCCGCATGCCACCACGAGGACCCGGGATGGGCATCTCCCGCCGCCCACGGCGCGACCGCGAAGCGGGCTCCTGGGAACTCGGGCTTCAAGTCGTGCCAGATCTGCCACGCTTCAGATTTCTCCGGCGGAGGGTCCGGCGTCTCCTGTTTCCTGTGCCATGCACCCGCCCCGCACGCCTCGCAATGGCTCCCCGGGGACACCTACGTCCACACAACTACGAACGAAGGCAATGCCCCCGTCTGCGCCCTTTGCCACTACAACGAGCCGGGCGCCGGCGCCCATACGCCGATTCCACCTCCTGTGGACGTGAACGTCGGCTGCTTCAACAACACGCTGTGCCACGGGGCGGTGGCTGCCCACGCCGTTCCGTTCCTTGCCCACACCGGGGTGACGGAGGACACGTTCAACGACCCGTTCCCCGACGGGTGCGCTGCTTGCCACGCCGTTACCGGGACCTCCCCCATGACCGGCGCGCCGCTCTGCACGACGTGCCACACCGAGGGGTCGCCGCTGACGCTTCTCGACTGCACTTCCTGCCACGCGGAACCGCCCTCGGGAACGACGTATGCGAACATCGAAGGGGCCCACACCGAGCACATCGCCTTGAACAGCACAGGGTCCCCCGTTTCCTGCGACACGTGCCACAACGGTTTGGGATCGGGGACCCAGTCCCACTACGACCGCGCGAAGACGAGGCAGGAGCCGGCGAGCGTTGCGTTCACAACCACATACAACGCCGAGACCGGCGCCCCGACCTTCGACTCCGCACTTGCCTCCCTCTCCTGCTCGAACGTGAGCTGCCACGGAGGCCAGACGACGCCGAACTGGAGAACGGAAGCGATCGACGTGAATACGCAATGCACGAGTTGCCACGCCTACGGCACGTCGCAATACAACAGCTACAACTCCGGTCGGCACAACTTGCACGTAAACGAGGAGAGGATTTCGTGCACAGAATGCCACAACATGGAACTTGCCACTACCGGGGCACAAAACCATTTTGCTTTCCTGGGAACGACCCAGATGGAAGGGCCGGCAAGCGACACCTTCCAGAACTCAACGGGGAATGTCGTCTACAACACGACAGCCAATACATGCACGGGGAGTTGCCACGAGGGCCACGACAACGAACGATGGTTTGGCGGTGATTAAAGAACCGGGAGTCCTCAAGGAAATAGTCGGGCATTCTTCTGCCGGAATGTGAAGCCCCCTGGGGTCGTTCCCCTCGGGGCTTTTTTCATGGAGAAAGAAGACACCGTCCTCCGCTTCGGAGTGGACGCCTTCCCGCGGACCCTTTGACAATGTCCACCGGTTCGGTATCTTGGAACCGATGGCCTATTGAGGAGCGGCAGGCAAATAGCGCAGGAAAGAGAGTCTGTGGTGGTCCTGACACTGGAGTACCCCGTCCACACGCTTGACGGGAAGGAAATCCTTCCTTCGGGCACCATCCTTTCGGAGGCCGTCCTCAAGGAAGTCGCCGCGCGGGGGAAGGAAGTTTTCTCCCCCCCCTTTCCCGCCATGGATTTTGGCACGGTGCGCAGGGATCTTCTCGCCCTGACCGGGAGGGGGGTCTACCGCACGATCTTCGGCGGCGAAGCGGAGTATCGCGGCCTCATCCGCCTTTTTGAAATGACCTGGCTGCCCCTCCCCGTGCTCGAGTCCCTCGAGTTCTACAAGCGGAACGACCCCTATACGTACCACCACATCCTCCTGGTGTTCGCCCTGTCGAGCCACCTCGCAAGGAATATGCTGGAAGGGTTCGAGGAGATCCTTCAGGAAGCGGCGGCGGGGCCTTTCCACGATTTCGGCAAGATCTGCGTCCCCCTGGAGATCCTGACGAAGAAGACCTCCCTCCGGAAATCCGAGCGCAAGGCCCTCGAACATCACACCTTGGCCGGGTTCATCCTCCTGTCCTATTACCTGAAGGATCCCGGGATCCTGGCCGCCGTGATCGCCCGGGACCATCACGAACGCCTCGACGGCTCGGGGTACCCCCGGGGGATCCTCCTCTCCTCCCGTTTCGTGGAGATCGTGGCGGCGTGCGACGTGTACGACGCCCTCATCTCCCCCCGGCCGTACCGGGAGTCCATCTACGACAGCCGGACGGCCCTCGAGGTCATTACGGCGATGGCGGAGGAAGGAAAGATCGGCTGGAATGTCGTCCAGGTCCTGGTTTCCCATCACCGGAAGGGGAAGCCGCGCCCGGAAGAGTGCAAGGTTTCCGTCGAGAAGCGGGGGAAGCCCCCCGACGGGAACCTGTACGGCATCTTGCTGGACGAGGACGGTCCGGCCTAGCCGCCGAGAATGGCTTTCAGTCCACGGACAAGGCGCCTGGTTCCTTCGAAAGCCGCCTCGCTGGGGAGATTCCCGTAGGAGATCCGGAGGTAGCACCCTTTCCCGAGCCCGAACGTTCCCCCGGGGATTACGGCGACCTTGTGCTCCCGGATCAGCCGCTCCGCGAGAGTCAGGGGGTCCATCGAGGTGCGGATCTTCATCAGGAAGTAGAACGCCCCCCGCGAGGGGGGGACCGTCAGCAGGTCGGGGAGACGCGAAAACGCGGCGAGCATCCTCTCCCGTACGCGGACAAGGGCGGGAAGCCTGCGCCGGCAGTACCGGCGGCCTTCCTTCAGGGCTTCCAGGGCGACGGCCTGGGAGACGGCGGGGGCGCAGATGATCACCGTGTCCTGGATCTTCATCATGTCGTCGAAGAGATGCTCGGGGACAACGAGGAACCCCACGCGCCAGCTCGCCATGCCGTAGGACTTCGACATGCTGAACAGCGAGATCGTGTGCTCCGCGTCGAGGGAGCCGGGGGAATAGTGCGCCGCCCCGTCGTAGGTGAAGTACTCGTACGCCTCGTCGCTGACGTGGTAGATCCCCCGTCCGGCGCAGAGCCGGTTGATCGCCCGCAGCGTATCGGGGGGATAGACGACCCCCGCCGGATTGTTCGGCGACACCGTCACGACGGCGCGGGTCCTGGCCGTTATGGCCGCCTCGATCGCCGCAAGGCGCGGCTGATGGTTTCGGTCCGTCGGGACGCAGACGGCCCGGCAGTCCGAAAGTTCCACCGCCATCTCGTGGTTGAAGTAGTAGGGGGACAGAAGGATGACATCGTCGCCGGGGTCGCACAGGCACAGCAGGGTGTTGAGGAAGCCCTGGTTCGCACCGGCGGTGACGAAGATCCTCCGGCCTCCGGGGGCGTCGATCCCGTTCTCGGCGCGAAGCTTCTCCTCGAAGGTTTTTCGCAGACGGGGAAGCCCGGCGTCGGGGACGTACTTGTGATGGGCGGCATTTCCCAGGAAGGCGGGGATTTTCCGAAGCGCCGCCGGAGGAGGACCGTAATGAACGACTCCCTGGCCGAGGGAGATCGTGCCGGGTGTCCCGGCGATCCATCCCGCCACCGTCGGAATGATCGGCATCTGGACCCGTTCGGCGCGCTTCGCCGCCGCGGGGGGTCGGGTCTTGCGCGTTTCCCGCATGTCAGTCGACCGGAAGGACGCGCATGTCGAACTTCCTCTCCTCCAGGTTCCCCACGACGACGGTGAGGCCCGAGTCCGACTGGCCCGGCTGGACGCATACCGTGTTCCCGAGC
>JBAUKK010000085.1:0-9567 GCA_049577645.1 Candidatus Deferrimicrobiaceae bacterium | reverse complement strand
GGTGAGCCTGATCCTGGCGGTTTTCGAGGAGAGAATCGGGCGGATGCACAAAGGGGACGAGCTTCCCCCGGGCGTCCTCAAGATGGTGAAAGTGTACATCGCGATGAAACGCAAGCTGTCGGTCGGGGACAAGATGGCCGGCCGCCACGGGAACAAAGGGGTAATTTCCCGGACGGTGCCGGAAGAAGACATGCCGTATCTCGCCGACGGTACGCCCGTCGATATCGTCCTCAACCCGCTCGGCGTCCCCTCGCGGATGAACGTGGGGCAGATTATGGAGACTCACCTCGGGTGGGCATCGAGGGAGCTGGGGGAGAAGGTCCGGTTACTGGTCGAGAGCGAGTTCAGCGCGAGAGCGGTGAAGGACTTCCTGCGGAAGATCTACGATTCGAAACGGTTCGGGGAATATCTCGATAGCCTCACCGAGGAAGAGGTTCGGAAGGTCGCCTCTCTCATGTCCAACGGGGTGTTCATGGCTTCCCCCGTATTCGGGGGGGCGAATGAGGAGGAGATCAACCGGTATCTGCGGCTGGCGGGATTGCCCGAGTCGGGGCAGACCACCTTGTACGACGGAAAAAGCGGGGAGTCGTTCCAGCAGCAGGTGACCGTCGGATCGATGTACATGATGAAGCTGCATCACCTGGTGGACGACAAGATCCACGCCCGGTCCACGGGGCCCTATTCGCTGGTGACCCAGCAGCCCCTCGGAGGAAAGGCGCAGTTCGGCGGGCAGCGTCTCGGGGAGATGGAGGTATGGGCGCTCGAGGCGTACGGCGCCGCCTATACACTGCAGGAGTTTCTCACGGTGAAATCGGACGACGTCCCCGGGCGGGCCCGGATGTACGAGGCGATCGTGAAGGGGAACTTCTCCCTGGAGCCGGGACTGCCGGAATCTTTCAACGTCCTCATCAAGGAGCTGCAGGCGCTCGGTCTGGATGTCGAGCTGATCAGCGAGCAACCCAAGTAACGAACGAAATAAGGGAACGTATCCGGGAGGCACCCATTGGAAGACCTCTTTACTCGATTCGAAAAACCGAAGGATCCACTGTTTTTCTCGGGGATCCGGATCTCCATCGCCTCGCCGGACCAGATCCGCAAGTGGTCCCATGGCGAGGTCAAAAAACCGGAAACGCTCAACTACCGGACGTTCAAGCCGGAACGGGACGGCCTGTTCTGCGCGAAGATCTTCGGTCCGATCAAGGACTACGAATGCAACTGCGGCAAGTACAAGCGGATGAAGCACCGCGGGATCGTCTGCGAGAAGTGCGGGGTCGAGGTGATCCAGTCCAAGGTGCGAAGGGAGAGGATGGGGCATATCGATCTCGCCGCTCCGGTCGCGCACATCTGGTTCCTCAAGAGCCTGCCGAGCAGGATCGCCACCATCCTCGACATGCCGATGAAGGAGATCGAGGCGGTCATCTACTTCGAGAAGTTCATCGTCATCGATCCCGGGAAATCGGACCTGCAGAAGCTCGAGGTTCTCTCGGAAGCGAAGTTCCGGGAAAAAAGGGAGGAGTTCGGCGATGCGTTCCGGGCGGGGCTGGGTGCGGAGGCGATCCTGGACCTCCTGTCGGAGCTGGACCTGGACAAGCTCTCCGAGCAGCTCCGCAGGGAAATGACCGAAACGGCTTCCGAGGCGAAAAAGAAGAAGATTTCGAAGCGCCTGAAGATCGTGGAGGCCTTCCGGGACAGCGGGCAGCGGCCGGAGTGGATGGTCATGAACATCGTTCCGGTGCTTCCGCCGGATCTCAGGCCTCTGGTCCCCCTGGACGGCGGTCGGTTCGCCACGTCAGACCTGAACGACCTGTACCGACGCGTGATCAACCGGAACAACCGGCTGAAACGGCTGCTCGACCTTTCCGCTCCGGAGATCATCATCCGGAACGAGAAACGGATGCTGCAGGAGGCGGTGGACGCCCTTTTCGACAACGGACGCCGGGGAAAACTGATCACGGGGTCCAATAAGCGGCCTCTGAAGTCCCTCTCCGACATGCTCAAGGGGAAAGGAGGACGTTTCCGGCAGAACCTGCTCGGGAAACGCGTCGACTACTCGGGCCGCTCGGTGATCGTCGTCGGCCCGGAGCTGAAATTGCACCAGTGCGGCCTGCCGAAGAAGATGGCGCTCGAGCTGTTCAAGCCGTTCATCTTCAACAAGCTCGAGGAAGCGGGCTACGCGACCACCATCAAGGCGGCCAAGAAGATGGTGGAGAAGGAGAAGCGCGAAGTCTGGGATGCCCTGGATGAGGTCATCCGCCAGCTACCGGTGATGCTCAACCGGGCCCCTACGCTGCACCGGCTGGGAATCCAGGCGTTCGAGCCCGTGCTGATCGAGGGGAAGGCGATCCAGCTGCACCCCCTCGTGTGCACCGCCTTCAACGCGGATTTCGACGGAGATCAGATGGCGGTCCACGTACCGCTTTCCATCGAGGCGCAGATGGAGGCGAGGGTGCTGATGATGTCCACCAACAACATCCTTTCCCCCGCGCACGGCAAGCCGGTGATCAGCCCCACGCAGGATATCGTGCTCGGCATCTACTACCTCACGCGTCCCCGGGAGGGCCTCAAGGGGCAGGGGAGGAAATTCGCCAACTTCGACGAGGTCCGGATCGCCTTCGATGCGGGAGCGATCAAATTGCAGACCAAGATCCACGTGAGGGTCGACGGGAAGATCGTGGACACCACCACCGGGCGTGTCATCCTGTACGAGGTGGTTCCCCGGGAGGTTCCGTTCGACCTGGTCAACCGCGTGATGAAGAAGAAGGATCTCGCGGAACTCATCGACGTGGCATACCGCCACTGCGGGCAAAAGGCGACCGTCCTCCTGTCCGATCATCTCAAGACGCTCGGCTATACCTACGCGACGGTCTCGGGCATATCGATCTGCATGAACGACATGAAGATCCCGACCAACAAGAAGGCGCTCCTGGACAAGGCGACCGCCGATGTGGAGGCCGTGGTGGAGGAGCACCAGGGCGGGCTGATCACCAACGGCGAGCGGTACAACAAGGTGGTCGATATCTGGTCCGCCGCGACCGAGCAGATCGCGTTGGAGATGCTTCGCGAGATGGGAACGGAGACGATCAAGACCCGCGAGGGAAAGGACATGAAAGTCCCGAGCTTCAACCCCATCTACATGATGGCGGATTCAGGGGCGCGGGGCTCCGACAAGCAGATGCGGCAGCTTGCCGGGATGCGGGGACTGATGGCGAAACCTTCCGGGGAGATCATCGAGACCCCCATCACCTCGAACTTCCGGGAGGGCCTGTCGGTCGGCCAGTATTTCATCTCCACGCACGGAGCCAGGAAGGGGCTCGCCGACACCGCGCTCAAGACGGCGAACTCCGGATACCTTACCCGGAGACTGGTGGATGTGGCCCAGGACTGCATCATCATCGAGCAGGACTGCGAGACCCTGGACGGGATCCCCGTCCGGGCGCTCGTGGAAGGCGGGGAGATCATCGACAGGCTGTCCGACCGCATCCTCGGGCGGGTGGCGCTTGAGGACATCTATGACAGCGACGGAGAACTTCTTGTCACCGCCAATGAGGAGACCACGGAAGACGTGGCGCACAAGATCGAGATGTCGGGGATGGACGAGATCAAGATCCGTTCCGCCCTGACATGCGAGAGCAAGCGGGGAGTATGTGCGCTCTGTTACGGTCGTGACCTGGCCCGGGGCAAGATGGTCACTATAGGAGAGTCGATCGGGATCATCGCCGCCCAGTCGATCGGGGAACCCGGCACGCAGCTCACGATGCGCACGTTCCACATCGGTGGGACGGCCTCCCGCTTTGTCGAGCAAAGCTACATCCAGTCGAAAAACCCGGGAAAGATCAAGTTCCAGGGTCTGACCGTGATGAAGAACAAGCAGGGGAAGCACGTCGCCATGAACAGGAACGGCTTCCTTGTCCTCCAGGACGAGAACAACCGGGAACGGGAGAAATATCCGATCACCTACGGGGCGACCCTGAAGGTGAAAAACGCGGAGAAGGTAAAGGAAGGGCAGCGGCTCGCCGAATGGGACCCCTACAACATTCCGATTCTCACGGAGGTTTCGGGAATCATCAAGTTCGGGGATATCCTGGACGGAATCACCGTGCGGGAACAGCTCGACGAGGTGACGGGACGATCCACACGCGTGATCATCGAGCCGAGAGACCCGGACGCCCGTCCGCGCATCTCGATCAAGGATGTGAAAAGCAGGACGCTCAAGCTTCCCGGGTCCACGAGCGAAGCCCGGTACCTCCTCCCCATCGGTTCGAACATCCTCGTCGAGGAAGGTCAGGAGGTGCTCGCGGGGGACATCATTGCGAAGATTCCCCGGGAGACCACGAAAACGAAAGACATCACCGGCGGCCTCCCGCGGGTGGCCGAGCTCTTCGAGGCGAGAAAGCCCAAGGAGTTCGCCGTCATCTCCGAGATCGACGGCGTGGTGAGGCTGGGGAAGGACTTCAAGGGGAAACGGAAGATCCAGGTGGTTCCGGACATCGGGGAGCCGCGGGAATACACCATCCCCCGCGGGAAGCACATCACGGTTCATGACGGGGAGAGAATCCGCGCCGGAGAATCCCTCATGGACGGTTCCCCCAACCCCCACGACATCCTGCGGGTCCAGGGGGACAAGGACCTCGCCCGCTTTCTCGTGGACGAGATCCAGGAGGTCTATCGCCTCCAGGGAGTCCGGATCAACGACAAGCACATCGAGGTCATCGTCCGGCAGATGCTCCGGAGGGTCAAGATCAGCGACCCGGGAAACACCAATTTCCTCGTGGGTCAGAGCGTGGAGAAGTGGGTTTTCAAGGAGGAGAACGAGCGGATCGCGTCGGAAGGAGACACCCCTGCGAAGGCGGACCCGCAACTCCTGGGGATCACCAAGGCATCCCTGTCCACGGAATCCTGGATCTCGGCGGCCTCGTTCCAGGAGACCACGAAGATTCTCACGGACGCGGCCGTTCACGGACGGGTCGATACCCTGTCGGGCCTGAAGGAGAACGTCATCATGGGAAGGCTTATCCCGGCCGGGACGGGAGGCAAGCTTTACCGGCTCATCGACATGGAGGCCGATCCGCCGCTCCCCTCCGAGATCAAGGAGGAGCCTACGGAGGATCTGATGGACGAAGAGGAAGAAACCGGTTGACATGACAACCGTGAAATGATACAAAAAATGCTTTAGTTCCGAATAGTATAGACGAAATCAGCGGGAAGGATCCGGGAATGCCCACGATCAACCAGCTTGTCCGGAAGGGGCGCGAGTCGGTCGTTCACAGGAGCGACTCCCCCGCGCTGGACCGATGTCCCCAGAAGCGGGGAGTATGCCTGCGGGTGTACACCACGACCCCGAAAAAGCCCAATTCCGCATTGCGGAAAGTCGCCCGGGTGAGGCTTACGAACGGGGTCGAGGTCACCGTATATATTCCGGGAGAAGGGCATAACCTCCAGGAACACTCCGTCGTGCTGATCCGGGGAGGCAGGGTCAAGGACCTCCCCGGCGTGCGGTACCACATCATACGCGGAAAGCTGGATTCCGTTGGTGTCCAGGACAGACGGAAGTCGCGGTCGAAGTACGGAGCAAAACGACCCAAATAGCTTTCCCCGACCGGAACGAGGCAGTTCCCGCCTTTTTTCCCGGCGGACCCGCCGGAACGGGACACAAGTGATGGTAGCCGCCATACTCCGCGGGGCATTCGGCTGCGAGTGGTGGCTATATGTTCGTTCAATGAAGAGGCATAAATGGTGAGGAGGCATTCCTGATGCCAAGACGGGGGTTTGTGTCCAGACGGTCCGGCGGGGCGGATCCGGTCCACGGCGATGCGCTCGTTGCGAGGATGATCAACGGGATCATGCGAAAAGGGAAGAAGACCGTCGCGGAACGGATCGTTTACGGTTCGATGGAAATCATCAGGGATAAGGCGAAGGAGGATCCGGTGGCCGTCCTCAAGAAGGCGGTGGAAAACACCAAGCCCCTCCTTGAGGTAAAGTCCCGCCGCGTGGGGGGTGCAACCTATCAGGTTCCGGTGGAGGTCCGTCCCGAGAGACGCCTTGCGCTTTCGCTACGGTGGATGATCACCTTCGCGAGAGGACGCTCCGAAAAAACGATGGTCGACCGCCTGTCGGGGGAAATCCTGGACGCCTACAACAACCGGGGCCTGACGGTCAAAAAGAAGGAAGACACACATAAGATGGCCGAGGCCAACAAGGCCTTCGCGCATTACCGCTGGTAAACCGCGAGGATACCGGGAAGGAAAACGAGGAAGTGGCAAGAACCACCCCATTGGGAAAAACCCGGAACATCGGGATCATGGCCCACATAGACGCAGGGAAGACCACCACCACGGAGCGGATCCTGTACTACACGGGCGTCTCCCACAAGATGGGGGAAGTGCACGAGGGGACCGCGACCATGGACTGGATGGAGCAGGAACAGGAGCGGGGAATCACGATCACCTCCGCGGCGACCACCTGCATCTGGCGGGACAACCGGATCAATATCATCGACACGCCAGGTCACGTCGATTTCACCATCGAGGTGGAACGATCGCTTCGCGTCCTCGACGGCGCCGTCGCCGTGTTTTGCTCCGTGGGAGGAGTGGAGCCCCAATCGGAGACCGTGTGGCGGCAGGCCGACAAATACCGCGTTCCGCGCCTGGCGATGATCAACAAGATGGACCGGTTGGGGTCCGATTACGACCGCGTCATCCGAATGTTGAAGGAGCGTCTCGGAGCCAACCCCGTTCCGATCCAGCTTCCTTTGGGGAAGGAGGAGGGGTTCCGCGGGATCGTCGACCTGGTACGGATGAAAGCCGTCGTATGGGATGAGGACACTCTCGGGGCCAGATACCGGGTCGAGCCTGTTCCCGCGGATATGGAAGGGGCCGTCGCGTCCGCGCGGGAGCGGCTTCTGGAATCTCTTGCCGACGTTAACGACTCGCTGCTCGAGAAGTATCTGGCCGGCAACGAGATCGAGGAGACGGTGCTGCAGAAGTCGATCCGGGAGGCGACCATAAGTCTGAGGATCGTGCCCGTCCTGTGCGGAACCGCTTTCCGGAACAAGGGAATCCAGCCTCTCCTCGATGCCATCGTCGACTACCTTCCCTCGCCCTCCGACGTGCCACCCGTGGAAGGAATTGATGCGCGCGATCAATCGATCGTGATCCGCCATGCAGACGACGCGGAGCCATTCGCCGCCCTTGTCTTCAAGATCATGACGGATCCGTTCGTGGGGCAACTCACGTTTCTCCGCGTCTATTCCGGGACGCTTGCCACGGGCGACCAGGTGTACAACTCCACGAGGATGAAGAAAGAGCGGATAGGCCGGATTCTGAAGATGCACTCGAACAAGAGAGAGGAGATCAAGGCGGTCTATGCGGGCGACATCGCGGCGTGCGTCGGCCTGAAAAACGCCCATACCGGCGAGACATTGTGCGCCCCCGATAAGGAAATCGTACTGGAATCCATCATCGCGCCCGATCCCGTGATCTCCATCGCCATCGAGCCGAAAACGAAGGCGGACCAGGAAAGACTGGGACTTTCCCTCCAGAAGCTTGCCCACGAGGACCCCTCTTTCCATGTGAGGGTGGACGAAGAGACGGGGCAGACGCTGATCTCCGGCATGGGGGAACTGCACCTGGAAATCATCGTGGACCGGTTGCTGCGGGAGTTCAAGGTGGATGCGAGCGTGGGGCGTCCCCAGGTCGCCTACCGGGAGACCGTCACGCGCGCAGCGAAGTACGAGGGGCGCTATGTCCGCCAGACAGGGGGGCGAGGGCAGTACGGCCATGTAAAGATATCCGTGGAGCCGAACCAGGCCGGGAAGGGACTCGCGTTCGAAAACAAGGTATTCGGGGGAGCCATCCCGAAGGAATACATCCCCGCCGTGGAGAAAGGAGTGCGGGAGGCATCCGAGACGGGAATCGTTGCGGGATACCCCGTGGTCGACACGATCGTGACGCTTCTCGACGGTTCCTACCACGATGTGGACTCCTCCGAGATGGCGTTCAAGATCGCGGGCTCGATGGCGTTCAAAGGGGCTTGCCAGAGCGCGAATCCCGTCCTCCTCGAGCCGGTGATGTCGGTCGAGGTGGTGAGCCCGGATGAGTTCCTGGGGGATGTCATCGGAGACCTGAGTTCCCGCCGGGGTCGCATCCAGCAGATCGAGGTCCGGGGAAAAACCCAGGTCATCGACTCCCACGTTCCGCTCTCGGAAATGTTCGGGTACGCCACGGATCTTCGGTCGAAGACGCAGGGAAGAGCCACCTACAGCATGCAGTTTGACCACTACGAGCCTGCCCCGATCTCCGTAAGCGAGGAAGTTGTCGCGAAAGTGAAGGGCGCCTAGGCGAAAACCCGCGAAAGGGAGGGAACGCACATGGCCAAGCAGAAATTCGAGCGCAAGAAGCCGCACGTAAACGTCGGCACGATCGGTCACGTGGATCACGGCAAGACGACCTTGACCGCGGCGATTACGAAGGTATTGGCGACTCGCGGGCTGGCGCAGTTTGTGGCGTTTGATCAGATCGACCGTGCTCCGGAGGAGCGTGAGCGGGGGATCACGATTGCGACGGCGCACGTGGAGTACGAGACGGCGAACCGTCATTATGCGCACGTGGACTGTCCCGGTCACGCGGACTACATCAAGAACATGATCACGGGCGCGGCGCAGATGGACGGTGCGATTCTGGTGGTATCGGCGGCGGACGGTCCGATGCCGCAGACGCGGGAGCACATTTTGCTTGCTCGCCAGGTGGGTGTTCCGTGCATCGTGGTGTTTTTGAACAAGGTGGACATGGTGGACGATCCGGAGCTGTTGGAGCTGGTGGAGCTGGAGATCCGGGAGCTTCTCTCCAAGTACAATTTTCCCGGGGACGAGACTCCGATCGTTCGGGGTTCGGCGCTGAAGGCTCTGGAGTGCGGCTGCGGGAAGGAGGGTTGCGCCTCCTGCCAGTGCATCACGGACCTGACGAACGCGGTGGACTCGTTTGTTCCGATGCCGGTTCGCGACGTGGACAAGCCGTTTCTGATGGCGGTGGAGGACGTGTTTTCGATTTCGGGCCGGGGGACGGTGGTGACCGGCCGCGTGGAGCGCGGGGTGATCAAGGTGGGGAACGAGGTGGAGATTCTGGGGATTCGTCCGACGCAGAAGACGATCGCCACGGGCGTGGAGATGTTCCGGAAGCTTCTGGATCAGGGGCAGGCGGGGGACAACATCGGGGTATTGCTTCGGGGGACGAAGAAGGACGATGTGGAGCGGGGTCAGGTGTTGGCGAAGCCGGGTTCGATCACTCCGCACCGGAAGTTCCAGGCGTCGGTGTACATTTTGACGAAGGAGGAGGGGGGCCGTCACACGCCGTTTTTCAACGGGTACCGTCCGCAGTATTACTTCCGGACGACGGACGTGACGGGTGTGGCGACGCTTCCCGAGAACGTGGAGATGGTGATGCCGGGGGACAACGTGGGGTTGACGGTGGAATTGATCACTCCGGTGGCGATGGAGAAGGAGCTGCGGTTCGCGATCCGGGAGGGCGGACGCACCGTGGGGGCCGGCGTCGTTTCGGAGATCGTGGAATAACG